>CAZWFG010000024.1:0-18962 GCA_964632245.1 uncultured Synechococcus sp.
AGTCCAGCTCGTTCCACAGACCCGAGCCGGTGTCCTTCAGTCGGGAGATGTAGTAGAAGCGGTCACCCTCCTGCAGCCGGTCGAGCTGCTCCCAGAAGATCGTGGCCATCAGCGGCCCCATCTGGCCGGAGTCGGCGCTGGGTCTTTCGGCCAGCATCCCCACCCAGGCATCCACGTCCTCCACCGATGCATACACCGACTGGAACTTGGCCAGGAGGGCGCTGCTGCCATGGGTGGTGGGATCAGAAGTCCTGAAGGCCCTGGGGGTGCCATCGGCATTGCGAACCGGGACCCAGTCGCGCAGGTTCGCACCGAACTCAGCCCAGCTCCCATAGGGCTGGAACAACGGGTTGCCCTGGAATGAGGCGGTCAGGTCAGTCCCATTGGCCTTGTTGAGGGGGCCGTTGAGGAACAGCTCCCGTCGGATTGCATTAAGGCCGGGAATGCCCAGCTCGCGGCCCCGCAGCACATTGGCCGTGAACAGGTCCAGGTTGCGCTGAACGAGATCGTTGCGGACGGCATTCGGCAGCAGTGTGTCGATGGTGTCGTGGGCCACCTGCGTCAGGCCGGCGGTGATCGCCGTGTTCCCCAGAGTCATGAACAGCTGGGGATTCAGGAAACCATTGAGCAGCGAAAACCCTGGCAGCAGGTTTTCATTGATCTGCGAATGACCGACCCGGTAGGCAACAACTGCGAACTCAAGGCTTTCGGAGGCATCAACCGCCGGGTTGTAGCCAGCGAAGCCATGGATGCCGCTGCCGGCATTAATGATCTTGTCTCCGGCCAGGCTCGGACCAAAATCCTCATACACCGCCTTCTGGTATTCGCCCTCCGTGATGATGCGAGCGGCATTGAAGATGTCTTCTTCCGCCACGTCGGTGAGGCCTGCCTGCTTCTGGCTGCTGCGCAGGTTGGCCACCTGCCAGTTGTGCTCCCGGGCCCACATGGTGTGAATTGAACTGAGGCCGATGTTCTCGTTGGCTCGCCAGTCGCCGGCCACCACATGGCTGAGCAACTGGCCGGCACCCCAGTCTTCCGACTGGATGCGAGGCTGCTGCTGCAGGATCACGTTCACAGAGGCATCGGGCTGGGCCGCAAACTGGGGCAGGTAGGCCCGGGCCTGAGCCAGGGGGACAGTCTTCAGCACATCCGGGATTCCATCGGCGTTCTGGTCAATGGCCGCCAGGCGCGGCAGGTCGGTGGCCGAGGTGGCAGTGATGGCCAGGGCAACATCGCCGATGAGGGGCTGATTGTCGAACTGCCGGTAGCTGCGGCTGGCCGGATCGAAGTTTCGGACATTGCCGGCCTCAATGAAGCGGGGGTCTCGGCTAAGGGCCAGCCACTGGGGTGAACCAAGGGCCACCCCGGCGGCGCCATTGGCGGCAAAGACGGCATTGACCAGTCCCGGATTGACGCCATTGTTCAGCAACACCTCGGCGTAGGTCGGCAATCCAGGCAATCCATCACCGGTGCGCACGGCCGACGTCAGCATCTCGGCCGTCTTCACCAGTCGGAATCCACCCGGAGCTTGGGGATCCACGAGTCTCACCAGGCCATTGCGGGTGCCGGTGACCCGGAAACCATTCACCATGGCCCCGATGCGGTACACAGTGCCGTCGTTGCTGATGTACTGACCGGCCGCATTGAAACGAGCACTTCTGCGCAGCACATAGGCCGTGGCGTCAGTGGAGCCGTAGAGCTGATTGTTCTGAATCAATCCTTCGGTCTTGTTGACGTTGAGGAGGTCAAGATCCTGGGGTGCCCGACCCAGGATCTGGGCAGCACTGCGGGTGGGGGTCAGCTGGCCGGCGGGGCTGACGGTGTAAGCGTAAAGGCCGGCAGGTGCTCCGTTGGGACCGGCCGAAAAGTTGGCGACAGGCACCAGGGTTCGCGTGACGGGATCCCGCACCACCTGGCCGCCGCGATCACCCACCACCCCCACCGCTCCGCCGGAGATCGCGTGCAACCGGTCACCGGGGGCCGTGGCAGCGGCGATCGACTGCCTCAGGCCACTGCGGGCAAGAAAATCAAGGCCATGGTCAAAGTACTGACCGAAGCTCATGTCGTACTCATTCCAGCCCTGGGGGTTGGGCATGGGGCCGGCCTGGGCACCGAGAGCATTGCTCACCAGACGGGCATTCGCCAGCCTCTGGGTCACCGGTTCCACCAGGCGCAGGGTCTGGTCGACGGCGATGGGACCCTCAAAACCGCTGGGGCGGCCCAGCTCCTTCACCCCACGGGCATCGTTGCCCCACTGGGGTCGGGTGAGGCGCAGAAAGGGTGACTCAGCATTGGCCCAGAACTCGGCACCGCTACCCTGGGCGTTGACCACATAACCGGCGGAGCCGGGACGCACATCATCGGCAGTGCCGTAGACCCGATCAGTGCCGGCATTGGCAAGGTTGTTGCCGTAGGAGCTGGAGCTGCGCAGACCCGAGATTTCGTAGGGATTGCCCTTGACGTCGTTCAGAAACAGGCTGCCGTAGCGACCTGGGTTGACGAGCTTGAGCAGGATCCCGAAGGAGGCGGCATCAATCTTCAGCTCAGCGCTGAACTGCTCATAGGTGGCACCACGGACCCCGTAGTAACGGGCAGCGGGGGTCAGCGAAGCCATGGGCGGGCGGGGCGGAGAAGAAAGCGGTGGAGGCTGGGGCGGAGTGCTTACCCTTTGCTCACCCCCGTCACAGGTTAGCGCATCCTGAGGTGGCGATGAAGGCCCCACCCCGGGTTCGCAGGAAGGCGGGCCTAGGATCAAAAACCACGTTGTTGATCACACGGGTTTGGGCAGCAGCTTCGGTCAGGCCTTCCGCATCACCACGTTCGGCGAATCCCACGGAGGCGGTGTCGGCGTGGTGGTGGATGGCTGTCCTCCACGGCTGCCCCTTGACCTGGCCGCCGTGCAGGCCGAGCTGGACCGACGGCGGCCGGGTCAGAGCTCAATCACCACTCCCCGCCAGGAGGAGGACCGGGTGGAAGTTCTGAGCGGACTTCAGGGTGGACTCACCCTGGGAACCCCGATCGCCATGCTGGTGCGAAACCGCGACCAGCGTCCGGGCGATTACAGCACCATGCAGCAGGTGTTCCGTCCGTCCCACGCCGATGGCACCTACGCCCTCAAGTACGGGATCCAAGCCAGCAGCGGCGGCGGTCGTGCATCGGCCCGCGAAACCATCGGCCGCGTGGCCGGGGGCGCCGTGGCCCGCCAGTTGCTGCAGCACCAGCACGGTTGCGAGATCCTGGCCTGGGTGTCTCGCATCCACGATCTGAGCCTGACGGTGGATCCCGCGTTGCCCACCCGCGAACAGGTGGAGGGTTCGATTGTGCGCTGCCCCGATCCAGACCTGGCCGCCAGGATGGTCGAGCGAATCCAGGCGGTCGGTGCCGCCGGTGACTCCTGTGGTGGTGTGATCGAATGCGTCGTGCGCAACCCCCCGGTGGCCCTTGGGATGCCGGTGTTCGACAAGCTGGAGGCAGACCTGGCCAAGGCATTGATGTCTCTGCCCGCCACCAAAGGCTTCGAGATCGGCTCGGGGTTTGCGGGCACGCTGCTGTTGGGCAGCGAACACAATGACGCCTTCATCCCCGGGCCCGAAGGGCGGCTGCACACGGCCACCAACCGCTCAGGGGGTGTCCAGGGAGGCATCAGCAACGGTGAACCGATCCTGGTGCGGGTGGGTTTCAAACCCACAGCCACCATCGCCCGCGAGCAGCAGACGGTGACCGCCGCTGGTGAGGCGACGACCCTGCGGGGGCGGGGCCGCCATGATCCCTGTGTGCTGCCCAGGGCCGTGCCGATGGTCGAAGCCATGGTGGCCCTGGTGCTGGCCGATCACTGGCTGAGACAGCGGGGGCAGTGCGGCTGAGTCGGCCCCCTCAACTCAGGCTCCCGCCGGCGTTGCCACGCTTTCCACACCTGCTGCTGTCTTGGCCGCTGTCCTGGTGGCGGCCCCCCGGGCAGAACGACGGCGGTTGACCGGCGCCACCGTCTTGGCCGCTCGCTTCGGTCGGCTGCGGTGGTTGAGCACCAGCGCCCACTCCTCGTCACTGAGGCTGCTGGGCTTGGCGCCATGGGCATCGGCCAGACGTGCGGCTTTCTCGATGTCGGACACCAGGTTCTTCCAGGACGTGGCGAACCGCTTGTCGGATTGCGACTTGGCGCCACTCTCGACAAGGGTCTCGACGACGCCGGCCGGCGTTACCTTCTTGCGTCGCCGATTGAAGATCTCCTTCTGCAGCTGGGCAATCAGCGACAGAGCCTTGTCGCTGAGCTGAATCGTGATCTCGGCCATGGGCAGAGCAGCGCTATCCCATCAGTAGCACTTGGGACCCGGATTCACAACGTCTCAGTCGGCGTCGCCATCGGCCTTGGCGAGGCTGCGCAGCACAGAGACATCCTGAGGTCGCAGGCGATCTTCGTCATCAAACAGGCTTGATCCAAGGGCCACCGCCTGCACACCTGCGGCAAACCAGTCGGCGGCATCCTCGGGCCGCAGACCGCCGGCGGCGATGCAGAACGGCAGAGGATGGAGGGGCTGGCGCAGCTGCCGCCAGTACTGGGGTTTCAGGCTGGCCGCGGGGAACAGCTTGACCAGCCCCACGTCTCGGAACCGATCCACCTCTGTGGGACTGAACACACCAGGCACCAGCGTCAGTCCAAGGGAAGCGGCAGCCGCCACCATGGCCATGCTGCCGATCGGCGACATGGCGTAGGCGAGCCCCAGATCAGCGACCACCTGCAGCTGGTCTGCATGCCTCAGACCAGCTGCGCCGTAGCGGTTCTCTGGCCAGTGGCCGATGGCGTGGCGAACAAGCTCTGGCCAGCAGGGGTCGTCTGACCAGCTGAGTTCGACGTGCTTGACCCCGACCGCAGACAGACCCTCAATCTGGCGCTCGGCCTGCCCGATTGAGCCGGGCCGCAACACCGCCAGCAGCGGTGAGGCAACCAGAGAATCGCGAAGGCCTGAGGGATCAGAGGTAGTCGGCAACCCGAACGTCGCGATGAAGCAGCAGGTCCTGGAGCTGTTCTGCATCCACCGTTTCCTGCTCGACCAGAAGCTCGGCCAGTTCGTCGAGAACCGCACGGTTCTCTGAGAGGATCTGCGTGGCCCTGACATGGGCTGCGGCAACCAGATCCGAGACCTCCTGGTCGATGGTGGCAGCGGTGTCTTCGGAGAAGTCGCGTTCCGCGGCGATGTCGCGGCCCAGGAACATGCCCCCCTGGGAGCGACCAAGGGCCACCGGACCCAGCTTGTCGCTCATGCCGAACCGGGTGACCATCTGCCGGGCGACACGGGCCACCTGCTGCAGGTCATTGCTGGCACCCGTCGTGACCTCGTCTTCCCCGTAGACCAGTTCTTCGGCCACCCGACCACCCAGGGCAACGGCCATCTGGTTCTGCAGATAGCAACGGGAATAGAGACCAGATTCCATCCGCTCCTCACTGGGCGTGAAGAAGGTGAGGCCCCCCGCACGGCCCCGGGGAATGATGCTGATCTTCTGCACGGGGTCGTAGTCAGGCATCAGCGCCCCAACAAGGGCATGGCCGGCCTCGTGATAAGCGACAAGGCGCTTGCGCTTTTCACTCATGACGCGGTCTTTCTTTTCAGGACCGGCCATGACACGCTCGATGGCGTCGTTGACCTCATCCATCGAGACCTCGGTGAGCTTGCGCCGGGCCGCCAAGATGGCGGCCTCATTGAGCAGATTGGCCAGATCAGCACCGGTGAAGCCAGGCGTGCGGCGGGCCACCTTGTCGAGGTCGACATCCCTGGAAAGGGTCTTGCCACGGGCATGAACACCGAGGATCTGCAAGCGGCCGTTGTAGTCGGGACGGTCGACCACCACTTGGCGATCGAAGCGGCCGGGACGCATCAGGGCCTGGTCAAGGACATCGGGCCGGTTGGTGGCCGCCACGATGATGATGCCGGTGTTGCCTTCAAAGCCATCCATTTCGGTGAGCAGCTGGTTCAGGGTCTGCTCCCGCTCATCGTTACCGCCACCAAGGCCTGCTCCCCGCTGACGACCCACGGCATCGATCTCGTCGATGAAGACGATGCAGGGGGCGTTCTTCTTGGCCTGCTCAAAGAGATCACGCACCCGGCTGGCGCCGACCCCAACGAACATTTCGACGAACTCGGAACCGGAGATGGAGAAGAAGGGGACGCCTGCCTCCCCAGCCACCGCCTTGGCCAGGAGGGTCTTGCCCGTGCCCGGAGGGCCCACAAGCAAGACGCCTTTCGGGATCTTGGCGCCGACCGCCGTGAACCTGTCGGGGTTTTTAAGGAAGTCAACCACCTCGGTGAGTTCAAGCTTGGCTCCCTCGATGCCAGCCACGTCATCGAAGGTGACCTTGGTGGAGGGCTCCATCTGCACCCGTGCCCGGCTCTTGCCGAAGCTCATGGCGGGATTGCCACCACCGGACTGGGCCCGGCGGAGCAGGAAGAACAACCCCCCCAGCAGGATCAGGGGGAAGAGCAGGCTGCCGATGGCCTGCTGCCACATCGGCGTCTGGCGGCTGGGCTGGACGGCGATGTCGACGTTGTGCCGGGTCAGCAGCGGCAACAGATCCGAGTCCGGCGCCAGGGTGACCTGGGCGCGCACCCCATCGTTCTTGACGACAAGGGCCGACTGCCGATCAGGGGTGATCAGCACCCGTGAGACCTGGTCGGCCTGGACGGCCTCGACGAAGTCGCTGTAGCGCAGGGTGGCCGGCAGGTTCGAAGGATCGGGGCGACCCAGCAGGGCCGTGCCCAAGGCAATGACCACCACGACGAGGAGGACGTAGAGGGTGGCGTTACGCCAACGCTTCGGACTGGCCAAGACCGTGGGGGTTCAAGTGAAGGAATGTTACCCGACCCTGAGGGTCAGGCGGCCCGCAGCACCTCGACCACCGAGCGGAAGGCAAACCACTCGGGGATCTCGGCGCCGGAGCGCAGCATCTGGCGGAACTGGGTGCCGCTGAGCTTGCGGATGTGCAGGCCGCGGGCCTCGGCAGCGTCGGCGGTCACGTAGCCCTCCTCCTCGGTGTAGACAAGATTGAGCGAGGGCACGGTCTGCATGCCCAGCTCTGGGGCGTGCTCGCGGGCACGGTCCTGGGCCTCGTAGGGACCGTAGAAATCGTCCCCGGTGAGGGACGATTTGCAGCCCGCCATGTCGCGGCCGATGATGAAATGCGTGCAGCCGTAGTTGCGGCGGATGATCATGTGCTGGATCGCCTCCCGCGGACCAGCCATGTGCATGGCGTAGGGCAGGTAAGCCCAGCGGATGCGTGGGTTGTTGACCTCCTGCGCCAGGCGCTCATAGGTCTGAAAGCGCACCTCACCAGGGATGTCGTCCTCCTGGGTGGGACCACAGGTGGGATGCACCAGCACCACACCGCCGGCACTGACGTTCTCGGCGTCGAGGGCGCGGGTGAACAGCTCGTAGTGGGCCCGGTGAATGGGATTGCGGCACTGGAAGGCCACCACGTCTTCACCCACCGGCAGGGTCTGGCGCACCTCGGCAGGGGTGCGACAGGGGAACACCCTGTGGGGCAGCTCGAGCCCCTGCAGGGAACCGCCCAGGTACCAGCTGCCCCGCTCACCGGCGATCATGCGCACGGCGGGATGTTCGAGGGACGTGGTGCCATAGCAACCGGAGGCCTCACGCACCTTGTCGGGCTGCCAGCGACTCTCAACGGTGAGAACGGCCAGGTCCTGGCCCCGGTAGGTGAGCAGCACCCGCTGGCCGGGAAGGATGTCGTCCCGGTCGGTGTCAAAGACGATGGGCAACCCGAAGAGAAGCCCCGAGCAGAGTCGCCCTTCCCGGACGACGGCGTCGTAGTCGTCGGGGCCGAGGAAGCCGGTGAGGGGGGAGAACCCACCCACCACCAGCAGCTCCACATCGCAGGCGTTGCGATCGGAACATTCGAGGCGATGGTCCACGGCTTGGGCCACCGCCTGTCGCTGCTCCGCCGGAACCATCAGATCGACCAGGGTGCCCCCGTAGGGAGGGATGAGCGCCTGGGGATACGCGGTCACGGCGGGAAAGCAGAGCGACGAAAGTGTCTCACAGTGCCTGCCTGGGATCAGGCCTGCTCAAGACGGCCGTAGAACTCACCGGAGATCTGCACATCGACGGGCTGCTTGCCGCCCATGTCGGAATCGGAAGGCTGGACGGCGGTGAAGACCCCGGCGAACTCGCCGCTCTCAGCATCGACACGGGTGATGGACAGATTCATCGTGCCGCTGCCATCGACATACCGCTTGACGTTCTCCTTGACCAGCTCCTCGTCGTCACCGGCGGGCACCAGGCCAACAGCGCTGCTGTAGCCGGTGGTGAGGCCCCGCCCCTTGGGATCGAGGAAGTTGCTGGTGCGGTAGCTGGGGGCGCGGTAGGTCCCTTCAAAATCGGTGCTGGTGGAAAGGCTGGTGCCGCTGGCAGTCGCGTCAAGCTGCTTGCTGGCGAAGGTGAAGGGCACTTCCTCACCCCCCGGGAGCAGCACGGTGATCGGCTGGAAGTCAATGCCACCCAGCTCCCGGAACCGCAGGCCATCCCCCTCGAGGGTGAGGTCGCCGTACACCGAATCAAGGCTGGAGGTGTAGCGGGTGAGGATGCGGCCGTCGACGAACTGGGCCTCCTGACGCTTGTTCACCGGCTCGCCCTTCACGGCCACCTTGGACGGGTGGAAGCACATGTCGCGGAGCTGGTATCGGGCATCGCCGGTGAGGGCGATGCTGCCCCGGGCACTCTCGGGAACCGTGGGACAGTCGTTGGCGAGCCCGGTGTTGTGGATGTCGTCGTAGGTGAGGTTGGCCCGGTCCACAGCCTTGGCGTCACCGCTGCAGGCCGTGAGCAGGGTGAGGCAGGCCGCCAGACAGAGGGCGAAGGCGGTCTGCAGCAAGGAACGCAGGCGACGCATGGGGACCGGGCGATGGCGCTGGCGCGATCGTACAACTCACGTTCCTGACGCTGGATAGGATGTCGCGCGTCTCAACATCTGTGATGACGGCCACCAGCGGCCCGGAGTCGGCGGGCAACGGCCCTTCCATGGATCCCGCAGCCGGGGTACCGATGTCCGGGGATCCTGGGTGGCACGACCGACTGCAGCAGTGGAGCCATGCGGGTCAGGCGCTGGCCGCCGACGTCGGCGGCGACCCCCTGCAGCTGCTGCAGCTGCTGCGCAGCATCGAACAGCTGCACAGGGAACTGCAGGACGGTCCGTTCCGGGCCAGCCTGCCCTCCGATCGCCGCGGCCTGCACGACCTGCTGCAGTCGATGGAACGGAGCGGCGGCTGGCCTTACATCCCCCGGCTTCAGCTCAGGACATTCATGGAGCTGCTCGACGAGCCCGCCCCCCCCGGGCCCTGATCCAGGCGCCCGGCCACGGCATCCAGCAGCCGGTGGGCCACCGCGAGCTTGGTGCCCGGTCCGATGGCCTCCACCGCCCCCCTGGAATCCAGCAGCCAGCCCGTGTTGGTGTCCGCCGCGAAACCGGCGCCGGCGACGTCGATGGGGTTGGCGAAGAGCAGGTCACAGCCCTTCTGGGCCAGTTTGGCGCGGGCCTGGCTCAGCACATCCCCGGTGTGGGCAGCGAAGCCGAGCACCACCTGACCGACCGGCCGCTGCGCCACCAGGTGCTGCAGCAAGTCAGGCACAACTTCCCAGCTGGCGGCATCGGTCAGACGCTGCTGCAGCTCCTGCTTGGGGGCCTTGACCGGATCCGGTTGTCGCCAGCGCTGGTCCGCCACCGCTGCGGCCATCAGCACCGCATCGGCACCGGGGCCCCAACGGGCCAGGGCCTGCGCCAGGTCGGCGGCGCTGACGATGGGGTGACAGGCGAGCCCCTCCAGCCAGGCCCGGTCAACCTGCAGAGGGCCATGGACCAGCACCACCTGCGCCCCCCGCAGACGGGCGGCCTGGGCGAGCAGAACACCCATCCTGCCGCTGGAGGGATTGGACAGGAACCGCGCCGGATCAATGGCCTCACGGGTGGGTCCGGCCGTGACCAGCAGGGAGCGACCGGCCAGATCGCGGCCCACACCGCGCTGCAGCACCGAAGCCGCCACCAGCTCCAGCAGGGCAGGTTCCACCATCCGTCCAGGGCCGATCCGGTCGCAGGCCAGCAGCCCGGCGGTGGCCGGTGGCAGGGCCAGCACACCGGGCTCGTCGTCGAGCAGGGTCCAGTTGCGCTGCACTGCGGGGGCCAGCCACATGTCGGTGTTCATGGCGGCGGCGGCCACGAGGGGACAGCGGGCGGGACGGGCCAGGAGGGTGGCCGCCAGCAGCTGGTCCGCCTGACCATGGACCAGGCGAGCGAGGGTGGCGGCACTGAGGGGGGCCAGCAGCATCAGGTCTGGCCATTCGGCCAGGTCGATGTGCAGGGGGCGGGCCTGCCCGTGGTGCCACTGATCACTGTCGAGGGCACAGGGATGGCGGGAGAGGGAGGCCAGGGCCACGGGGCTGACGAGCCGCTCGGCGCTGGGCGTGAGCAGACAGCGGACCTCGGCCCCGCGGGCCTGCAGACCCGTGACCAGGGCCGGAGCCTTGACGGCGGCAATGCTGCCCGTGACCGCCAGGAGAATGCGACGACCGTGGAGATCGTTGCCGGGGGAGGCGGCGCTGGGGGGGGCGGCGCTGGAGGGCCCTGGCACCCGTCAGTCCTCGTCGAAGGGTTCCTGGTCAACGAGATGCACCCAGGGCCTGGCCAGCTCAGGCCGATGGATGGCGATCGCCCGCATCAGGTGCCAGTCGGCCAGGCTGTCGAACACCGAGTCATAGTCTTCGTTCTCCAGGCGTCGGGCCAGGTCGCGCACACTCTCCTCCGTCTGCTGGTCGAGCAGTTCGGGGAGGATGCTGACGGAATCGCTCATGGTGGCGCTGGGGCGACGTGCCACGGTGATAGGGTTTCGATTCCACCTTGCCACGCCCCTGGGGGGATGGTCAGGATCGGACCATGCCCGCCGGCGATGGTCGGCGGCAAGGGGAATTAGCTCAGCTGGTAGAGCGCTGCGATCGCACCGCAGAGGTCAGGGGTTCGAGTCCCCTATTCTCCATCGCCCCTGCAGCCCGGCTCCGACGTGAGCGCGCCCCTCTGGTTCGGCCTTGCCGCCGTGGCCCTGGCGAGCCTGCCGGGTCCGGTGCTGCTCGAAGGCGACAACGACCGTGTGCTGGCCATCGAACCACCCCTGGAGGCCCCCCCCGGCCTGGTGTGGACGCTGCGCGAAAGCCTGTCGGGCCCAGAGCGCTGGCGCGTGGCCTATGAGCTCGACTGCCGGGGCCGGCGCCTGCGGCGGGTGAGCCAGCCCCTGCCGCTGGCGCCGGGCCAGGACCCCACGACCGAGGCCCTACCGGCGGTGCTGCCGGCCCCCGCCGGCGAGGACGGCGACTGGCTGCCAGAACGACCCTTCACCCTCGCAGCCCAGCTGTTGCAGCGGCATTGCCCCACCGCCGGATGAAGTCGGGAGAGCCTAGACGCCGAAGGGGGCCGACGATGGGGTACAAAGGGGGAGGTTCATCAACCCATACAGATGTCGCAGTCGAAGCGCGAACAGGTGGTCAGCCACCTCCGCTACATCCGCCAGGAGCTTCGCGAGATGCACCAGGGGGTGATGGACGACGGCCTGCTGCCGGAAGCCGGTGAGGTTCGCGGGGTGATGGCCCAGATGGAGGCCCTGCTCGAGCTGCTGGAAGGCAAGACCCCGCGCAAGGCCAAGGAAGTCGACGCCTGAGGAGTCCTTCCCCAGGCGCCCGCACGCCTCAGCCCCGCACCCAGAGCCAGCGGGCGCCGGAGGCCTTCACCCATGCCGTCACGTCCTCGGTGAGTCGGCGGTTCGCCAAGCCGATGCAGCCTCCGGTGCCGTCCTGGCTCACGTCCTGATGGATGCCGAAATGGCCCCGGGCCGTGGCGAAGATGGGTTCCACAGGAATGAACCAGCTGCGGCCGATCTCGAGGGGATCGCCGGGGCCGAGACGAATCGGCTCCCCGATGGTGTAAGCCCCTGGAGGCAGGGGGGCCTGGTTGCCGGGGTGGTTGAAACGATCGGCCCGCTCGGCCTCGGGGCTGCCGGTCACCGAGGGCCAGCGCTTCAGCATCTGCCCCTGCTGCCAGAGCTCCAGATCCCAGAGCCGGTTGCCATGGCCGTCGCGACGGCCGGTGGGCTGAAAGGCCAGGTACGCCTCGGCGTCCACGATCCGCATCAGGGCAGGCGGGGGGGCGGGCAGGTCGCCCGGGGGCAGCGGCAGCATGGATCGGACGGCAGAGTGCAGGAGCCTCTCCGATTTCCCTCCCCAGGCGAAAAACGAGTGGTCAGATCGCGCACCGATTCCCACGCGACTCGCCCATGCAAAACACCCGCCTGCGCCGCCGCGGTGCCCTGGCCTTCCAACAGCTCACCGCCTGGGCCACCAACCCCTGGCGGCGGTCATCGCTGCTGCTGATCGTGCTGCTGGCCGGCTTCGTCAGCGGCACATCCCTGGGGGCCCTAGCGGGGGCCGTGGATGCCTTCGATCCCCTGGCGGCGCTCATCTGCGTGCTGGTGTTTGAGCTGGCGATCCGGCTGCGACGGCCGCTGCTGCGGCAGATCGGATCGGAACGACTGGCCCTCGACCTGCTCGACATGGCCCGGATGGGCGTCACCTACGGATTGCTGCTGGAGGGCTTCAAGGCCAGCGTTTAGGAGTTCGCTCCCTCATCTCCGGCGGCCAGCAGGTACAGCAACGCCATCCGCATCGGAATGCCATTGCGCACCTGGTCCTCCACCAGGCTGCGGGAGCCATCGTCGAGCAGGGGGCCGCTGAGCTCCACCCCCCGGTTGACCGGTCCCGGGTGCAGCAGCGGCACCGCCGCTCCGCACAGGTCGAGCCGATCGTGATTGAGGCCATAGCGGCGGTGGTAGGCATCCAGGCTGGTGATCAGGTTCTGGCGCATGCGCTCCTTCTGCAGGCGCAGGGCCATGACCGCATCGGCCCCGGGCAGGGCCCGTTCCAGGGACCGCTCGACCAGCACCCGCCCCCGACGGGCCACCGGATCCAGGGCCTGGCCCGGCGGCGGAGCCGCAACAAATTCAGCGAAGGAGTCCGGCAGCAGGGATGGGGGCCCGCACAGCACCACATCGGCACCGCAGGCGGTGAGGGCCCAGAGGTTGGAGCGGGCCACACGCGAATGCAGCACATCGCCCACGATCACGATGCGACGACCTGCCAGCACCTCGGGCGTGGGCAGGTCGCCAGCGGCGAAGTGCCGCGCCAGGGTGAACAGATCCAGCAATCCCTGGCTCGGATGGCTGTGCAGGCCATCCCCCGCATTCAGCACCGCAACCCGCTGGCCCCGGCCCTCAAGGGTGGCGGCCAGGGCCGCCGGCACCTGGGCACAGGCATGGCGCACCACCAGCAGATCCGACCCCATCGCCACATAGGTGAGGGCCGTGTCCTGCAGGCTCTCACCCTTGGCCAGGGCACTGGTGGCGGGCGAAAAACTCTGCACATCGGCAGACAGCCGCCGCGCGGCCAGTTCGAAGCTGCTGCGGGTGCGGGTGCTGGGCTCGAAGAACAGGGTCGTGACCAACCGGCCCTGCAGGGCCGGCAGACGCCGCTGGCCGGTGCTGGGCAAGGCCGCGAACCGACCGGCCAGGTCCAGCACCGTCGCGTAGTCATCCCGCGAGAAGGCCGCCAGGTCGAGCACATGACGGTGGGACCAGGGACGACGGGACACGGCGATGGTCAGGAGGAGGTGGGCCCTGCAGCCCGGCCCCACTCTGGCAAGAGCCCTTCCGGGCGCCACCCCGCCGCCGGTGGTGGCCGCCTGTCACCGGGCCGGCGGCGGCTCACGGCGCGGCTCTGGCGCAGGTACCACCGCCACGGACGGGGTTGCTCCTCCCGGACGCCGATGCGGGTGTCGACCACCAGATCAAGCCGACCGTCGGCCAGGGCCCGGGCAAGGTCCGGGGTTCGGGGGGCAAGCCGGGGCTCGTCGGTGATCGTCTGCACAGGGGTCCCATCGTGGCGGCGGTCCATCCCGAAACGGCGGGCCAGGAGACCGGGACCGGCCGCCACCCGCTCGGCTTCGCCCGGCAGGGCCAGGGCCCGCAGCAGCACCCCACTGGCCCGGCCGTCGCGATCGGTGACGACATTGACGCAGTGGTGAATGCCATAGCTCACATACACATACCAATGCCCAGGCTCGCCGAAGAGCGTTTCGTTGCTGGGGGAGCGGCGGCGATGACCGTGGCAGGCCGGATCGTCCTGGTCATAGGCCTCGGTTTCCACCACCACGCCCCACAACAGCGCATCGGCGGATGGGTGTTTCAGCAGCACACAACCGATCAGATCAGGGGCCACCCGTTCGGCAGGACGGTGGAAAAACCCGGGCGGAAAGCCTGAGATGCCGTGCATGGCCAGCCCCTGGATGTGCATCACATTCTGAGAATGAACGGAGAACAGGTGTTACCGACAGCCTTCTTGCGTGCCGAGCACGACCAGGAACAACGAAGGTCATCACGCAGAGTGTCGAACGTCTTGATCGGCTTCAACTCTGTACACAATCATGAACACGTCCATCGTTCTGCTGGGTCAGGTGCTGGTGCTCGTCTGCTTGCCGCTGGCCGCCCAGGCCTTACCCGTGGACACCGTCAGACCGTCGAAGGAGGGCTGCAGGGTGAAGGTTGCTTGCGTCGGCGCCGGCCGACCCGTGCTGTTGGCAAAACGCTGACGACAAACGGGAAAGAACCACCAGAATGGGCAGACGGCCGTTCCTGCTCCGATGACCCTCGCCAAGCTTCTACCATTGCTGGCCGGCCTCTTCAGCCTCAGCCTGCTGTTCTTCGGCACCAGCGGTGGCTACTACGACACCGATGCCTACGACGGCAACGGCACCGCCCACTGAACCCCTTTCAGGACCGGGGTTCGATGCGTTCGGCCTCCGGGCAATCCTCCTGCTCAGCCACCTGCAGTTCGTCGGAGGCGGCTGAGCGGCTGAAGAAGGCCAGGCGGGTGCTCACCGCTGCGATCGACTCGACGCGGACGATCTCCTCCCAGCTGAACAGCTCCTCATCCTCTTCCAGGTCATACCTGAGGGTGACGCAGTCCCCTTCCAGCTCGGTGATGACCGCCCGTTCGATCCAGCGCTGCTGATCCCTGAGAAAGACCCAGACGGGCCGCTGCTCCGTGCAGAACTGGTAGAGCTTGCGCTGCAACATGACAAGGCGCTCCCGCGCGCTGCAGGCATCCTAGGGAGAGTGAGCGACCGTTCCGCAGCGATGACGACAGCAGCAGGCCCAGGCGCACTGACCCCAGCTGAGGCGACCCCAGCAGAGGCGATCCGTCTGCAGCTGCTGGCCTGGCCCGAGGTCGAGGCCTATCTCGAGCGCTGCCGGGCTGTGATCCTGCCGCTGGGTTCCACCGAACAGCACGGCCCCACCGGCGCGATCGGCACCGATGCCCTCACCGCCGAAGCCATCGCCCTGGAGCTGGGCTGCCGCAGCGGCGTGCTGGTGGCCCCCACCCAGTCGTTCGGCATGGCCGAGCATCATCTCGGCTTTGCCGGCACGATCAGCCTGCAGCCCTCGACGCTGCTGGCGGTGCTGCGCGACATCGTGCTGTCGCTGGCCGGCCACGGCTTTGAGCGCATCTTTGTGGTGAACGGCCATGGTGGCAACATCGCGACCGCCCGGGCCGCCTTCGCCGAGGCCTATGGCGAAGCCAGCCGCCGACAGCTGGCCGTGGCGCCCAGGCTGCAATGCAGGCTGGCCAACTGGTTCATGGCCGGCCCGGTGATGCGTGAAGCCCGCGACCTCTACGGAGAGCGTGAAGGGCACCACGCCACCCCCAGCGAGATCGCCGTCACCCTGCACCTGCACCCCAGCCTGGAGCGACTGCGGCGCCCCCTGCCCGCGGCCGCACCGGCCGGGCCGATCCACGGGCCTGAGGACTTCCGCCGCCGTCACCCCGATGGGCGCATGGGTTCGGATCCGAACCTCGCCGAGGCGGCCCACGGAGCCGTGTTCATCGATCGGGCCGCCACAGCCCTGCTCGACGATCTGCAGCGCTTCATCAGCGAGGGGGATGGCGACGGGTCGACCTAGGGTGCTGTCCAGTTCTGACCAGCCATGAGCCGCATCACCGCCGACGACGTGCGCAAGGTCGCCCAGCTGGCACGGCTGGACCTGCCCGAAGACACCATTGCCACCTACACCGGCCAACTTGAGCGGATTCTCGACTTCGTCGCCCAGTTGCAGGCCATCGACACCGAAGGTGTCGCCCCCACCACCCGTGCCGTGGAAGTTGTCAATGTCTGCAGGGATGACGCCGTGACCCCCATGGCCGACCGGGAGGCCCTGCTGGACCTGGCTCCGGAGCGTGAGGGGGAATTTATCCGGGTGCCGAAGATCCTGACGGAGTGACCCTCCCCATCCGTGCATTCAGCGATGCACGACGGGGCCCTACGGCTGTGCGGTGCAGCAAACGAATCCAGCGGCGACGGGTGGACTGGCCGGGCAGCACCCGAGCCACGGGCCGCAGCCGCGAACGGGGACGGCGATGGCTGCGCACTCCCACGAGGATGTCGTAGAGGAAATTGAACAGATCGGCGCGGGATTCAAAGATCCCGAGGCGCTGCGGGGAACCACGGCGGTCAAGCAGAGGCTTGGTGGCCCAGTAAGCCTGCTGATAACGAAACCAAGGAATTGAAGGCCAGAGGTGATGCACCAGGTGATAGTTCTGACCCATGATCAAGAGATTCAGGGTCTTGCCTGGATACACCCGTGCGTTGTGCCAACGATTCCGTGAGGCGAAGGGCCGGTGCGGCAGATAGTCAAAGAACAGACCGAGGGTCACTCCCACCATCAGGGCCGGGGCGAACCAGCAATTGAAGATGAAGGGAAGGAAGCCCCCGCGGGCAGCGGCCACAACAATGAGGGCAAACAAGGTGCGAGCCAGGGCCCATTCAACGAGTTCATGACCACGCCAGAGCCGGCGGCGAAAAAAGAAATACTCGTGGTAAAAAAAGCGCGGGGCGATCAGCCAGAGGGGCCCGAATGTTGAGACGATATGGTCAGGATCGTGGCGAGGATCATTCACATGGGCGTGGTGCTGCAGGTGCACCCGTGTGAACACCGGAAAACTGAAGCCCAGCAACACGGCCGCACCATGGCCCATGACAGCGTTGAGGATCCGGTTCGGATGCGCCGCGTTGTGGCAGGCGTCATGGATGACGGTGCCTTCCAGGTGCAAGGCGAGAAAGCCAAGGAACACCAGCACCGGCAGGGACCAATGGCCCACAAACCAGCCCCAGATGGTGAGCGCCGCCAGGGCATACCCCCCCAGGAACAGCCCCACGGTCGGATTGAAGGGGTCCGGTGGCTCACCCAGGTGGCGCGGAACGGAGCGCAGATCCGTTGATTCACTCATGAAGAACGCTCCGCGCCGTCAACTCCGGATGGTGGCGCCCAGCCTAGTGGGCTAGCTCAGCTGGTAGCTGCGCTCCAGGCGCCGTCGTTGGCGCCGCAGGGGGTCGACAGGCATGTCGTCAATGCTGCGCTGACGGGCGAGACGGCTGAGGCTCACCAGAACCACCACCACCCCCAGCAGGCCACGCCAGCCCATCGACCGTTCCCTGACTGAGACTCACTTTAGCTTTTCTTCGGATCAGGATCCGGTGGCAGCCCCCAGCAGCGGAGGCAGCAGCTGGCTCGTGTCAGGTCGCACCGGGCCGCAGCTGCGCTCCAGCAGCTCCAGCACGGCCTGCGGCGGCACGGTGTTGGCCACCCAGCGGGCCTCCAGTTCGTACAGACGCTGCTCTGGCGGGTAGGCCGCCAGGATGTGCAGCTTCTCCCGGGGGGCCATGGCCGCCAGCAGCTGGGCCTGAACCTGCTCCTGCCCGCTGGAGAGGGGGGCAGCCTGGCGGCAGATCTGCATCACATGCACCGCTTCGTGGGCCAGGGTGTTCCAGTGGTGCTCGGGCCGGTTGGGCATGGTGTTCCGGCACATCAGCAACCGCGACACCCGGTGGTCGTAGAGGCCTTCCAGGCCCTTCGGGCAGCGCTCGCTGTAGACGACCGTGACCTGCCGGCGGGCCAGGGCCCGCTCCAGCCGGCGCACATCGTTCCAGCTGGCCGGCACGGGGGCTTCGGGCAAGGACGCCTCCAAGGGAGCCGCCAGGGCTCCACCGGCGGCAAGCACGACGGCCAGGAGGGCGCGCAGGACCACGGCGGGACCCCAGAGACCTCAACCATGGACCCAAGAGACCAGACGTGAGACGGACGCAAGCGTTTCTGCGGAATCGCCGCATTCAGCCCTTGTCCGGAATGCCCACCGGGGGACTTGAACCCCCACGACCGAAGCCACTGGACCCTAAAACCAGCGCGTCTACCAATTTCGCCAGGTGGGCGTGCCACAACTCTAGGCAGCGCAAGAATGGGCCCTGCGCGTGCCCCTTGCCTTGCTGGCCGTCCTGATCGGATCCCTGGCCCTGCTGGCGGGGCTGGCCCTGCTGCTGGAACCTCTGCTGCTGCCTGAACTGAGCCGGCCCCGGGATGCGCTCTGGGCCGCCGTGGTGCTGCTGCTCGGCCTTGTGCTGGTGACGGCTGCCGAGCGACTGCAGGGGGCGCCGATGCTGGGGGTGCTCTGCGGCGGGCTGCTGGTGGGGCGCCTCGGCACGGAGGTGGGACAGCAGCGCTGGCGGCAGCTGCCCGCCGACGAGCGCCTGCAGCTGCAGACCGTGGCCCACTGGCAACGGCGGGCCCTCGACCTGGCCGTGGCCGTGAGCCGGGCTGTGGGCCTGGCCGGCGCCCTGCTGGTCTGGGTCGCCCAGCGCAGTCGGCGCCCGGTGCTCAACAAACGCTGGGTGCGGGCCGATCTGCCGGCGGCGGCAATGCCGGTGCCCGGACCAGAGCCTGAACAGGAGCCTGAACCGGGGCCAGATCCGGAAACCCCATCGGAACCGGAACGGGCTGTAAATCTGCCGCAGATTGACACCGGGGGGGCCGCAG
>CAZWFG010000025.1:0-18777 GCA_964632245.1 uncultured Synechococcus sp.
CACCGGCACTTGGCCAGCATACCCCGCGGGGGGGCGTCGTACGATCACGCGCTGTGGAGGCCCCCTATGGCCATCGGCAAGCTCCTGATCGCCAACCGCGGGGAGATCGCCCTGCGCATCCTGCGCACCTGCCGTGAGCTGGGCATCGCCACCGTCGCCGTCCACAGCACCGTCGACCGCACGGCGTTGCATGTCCAGCTGGCCGATGAAGCCGTCTGCGTCGGGGATTCCCCCAGCAGTCGCAGCTATCTCAACATTCCCAACATCATCGCGGCCGCCACCTCCCGCGGGGCCGACGCCATCCATCCCGGTTACGGCTTCCTGGCTGAGAACGACCGCTTCGCCGAGATCTGCACCGCCCACGGTCTCACCTTCGTCGGACCCTCCCCCGAGGCCATCCGCGCCATGGGCGACAAGTCCACTGCCAAGGCCACCATGCAACGGGTGGGGGTCCCCACGATTCCAGGCAGCGAGGGTTTGCTCGAAGATGCCGCCGAGGCCTCCCGCCTGGCGGCCTCGATGGGCTACCCGGTGATGATCAAGGCCACGGCCGGTGGTGGTGGCCGCGGCATGCGGCTGGTGCACCGGCCCGATGACCTGGAGGGCCTGTTCAAGGCGGCCCAGGGCGAGGCCGAAGCCGCCTTCGGCAATCCCGGCCTTTACATGGAGAAGTTCATCGACCGGCCCCGCCACGTCGAGGTGCAGATCCTCGCGGACCGGTTCGGCACCGTGGTGCACCTCGGTGAACGGGACTGCTCCATCCAGCGGCGCCATCAGAAGCTGCTCGAAGAGGCCCCCTGCCCAGTGCTGGATGCCGACACCCGCCGCCGCATGGGCGAGGCCGCCATCGCTGCCGCCCGCTCGATCGGCTACGAGGGGGCCGGCACCGTCGAGTTTCTGCTCGACAGCAGCGGCGCCTTCTATTTCATGGAGATGAACACCCGCATCCAGGTCGAACACCCGGTGACCGAAGTGGTCACCGGCATCGATCTGATCGCTGAGCAGCTGCGCATCGCCGCAGGCGAACCCCTCACGCTCCGCCAGGAGGAGATCGTGCTGCGGGGCCACGCCATCGAGTGCCGCATCAATGCCGAGGACCCGCGCCACGGCTTCCGGCCCTCACCTGGCACCATCAGCGGCTGGCTGCCTCCGGGCGGACCTGGGGTGCGCTTCGACAGCCACGTCTACACGGGCTACGAGATCCCGCCGTTCTACGACTCGCTGATCGGCAAGCTGATCGTCTGGGCCGAAGACCGACCTGCCGCCCTGCGTCGGCTGCGACGTGCCCTGTCGGAATGCGCTGTGATCGGGGTTCCCACCACCATCGACTTTCACCTGGCCCTTCTCGATCGCCCCGAGTTCCAGAGGGGAGAGGTGCACACCAAGTTCGTGGAACAGGAGATGCTTCAGGACAGACCCTGAGACGGGTCTGCCAGCAGCAGCTGGCGCAGCAGCCCCTGCTGTCCCACCAGCAGTTCCCGCAGCAGGCTGATCAGGCCCACCCACACCACTGGGGTCACGTCGACGCCGCCGATGGGGGCCAACAGGCGCCGGGTGGGGGCCAGCAGGGGTTCGGTGGGGGCACGCACCAGGGCCACCAGGGGATTGTCGGCGTCCAGCTGGGGGTACCAGCTGAGCACGATGCGGAACAAGAACAGCAGGGTCCAGAGGGCCAGGAGGGCTCCCACCACGACCACAGCGCCCTGGAGCAGAGGCAGAGAGTCGGCTGTCACAAACTCCTAAGGCGAAGCTCGGCCGATCCTAGGGACTGGTCCTGCCCTCGTAGGATGCCGCCACGGACGCAGGTGCCATGACCCCCTCTCTCGCCAATTTTCTCAACAGCCTCCTGGCGGGTGCCCTCATCGTGGTGGTGCCGATCACCGTCGCCATCATTCTGATCAGCCAGACCGACCGCCTCGACCGCAAGCTCTGAGCTTCGGCACCCTGGTCGGCCGGGCCTAGACTGCCTTCCATCGGAAGCAGCGGCTTCCCCATCTGGCCCACGGAGGCCGTTCATGGTCAACGCCAGCCTTAACTGGGCCAGCATCGTCGGCATCGTGCTTGCCGTCGGTGGCACGCTTCTCTATTTCCTTCGCAGCTTCCGGCCTGCCCTGGCCCGGGACTACGACGTGTTCTTCGCCGCCGTCGGGTTGCTCTGCGGTGGCATTCTCTTTTTCCAGGGCTGGCGCCTCGACCCCATCCTGCAGTTCGGTCAGTTTCTGCTGGCGGCCACCACGGTGTTCTTCGCCTACGAGTCGGTGCGGCTTCGCAGTGTTACCACCGAGCAGGCTCGTCGCTCCTCTTTTTTTGACGACGACGAACCCTTGCCCGAGCGTTCCCGGATGGATCGCTCCGAGTGGGGCCGTGAGCCCCGGTTCGATGAACCCCAGCCGCTGCGTCGCCGCATCCGCTCCAGGGTCGACGACGACGACCAGGATGAGGGCGATCGCGACTTCTACCGCCCCCGCCGTCCCCAGCGACCGGCGATCCCCGAGCGAGCCCAGAGCCGTTCAGGCGCTGATGACCGCCCAGACGACGCGCTATACCGCGCCGAGGGCCGCAGCCCTGCCGCCACGTCCCCCCGGCCTGATTTCGGCGCCCGCCGTCGCGATCGTGAGCAGCGGGAAACCCGGGAGGGCCGTGCCGGCCGTCCCGTCGCCAGTGATGACCTGCCACGGTCCAGCCGGCGGCCCACCCGCGACCGGCCCGAGCCCGGGATCCCCCAGGGCACGCCCATTCAGGATGCCGATTTCAGCCCTGTGTCGCCCCGGCCACGTCCCCGACCTGCGGGGGGCTCCAATCCTGACAACAGCAGCCGCTTCGACGACTGAACGCCGTGGACCGCCCGGTGCGGAACTCCGTCGTGCTCCTGGCGGTTCTCTCGTTGGCCCTGCTTCTCGGTGCCTGTCAGCCTCCCCCCGCCGTGCCAGGCGAAACCGCTGATCAGGACCAACCCGCCCTGAGCGGTGACGGGAGGCTTCTGGCCATGGTCGTGGACCAGGCCGGTCGCCCCACGGTGCGGCTCGTCGAGCGTGCATCGGGGCGGTCTTTGCCCCTTGGCCCCCTGAATCGCGGGCAGCCCCACCGCTCCCCCAGCCTCAGCTGGAATGGCCGTTACCTTGCCCTGATCCGTCAGCGGGGTGAGCGCAGTGAGGTCGTGGTGCTCGACAGGGCCCTGGGCCGTCTGCTGCCCCTGCCCCTGCCGGCCGACCGCCTGCCGCAACAGCTCAGCCTGGCCCCCGATGCCCGCCGTCTGGCGGTGGAGTCGCTGCGCGATGGCCGCAGCAGCATCGATCTGCTGGAACTCAGCGGCCTTGAACCCGACCTGCCCGCCGGGGTGCCCCTGCGATGAGGACCCATCGCCTCTCCCTGCTGCTGCTGGCCCTTGCACTGGCCATGGCGGCCTGTGGCCCGGCCCCCAGCCTGCGACCTCTGGGTTCCCCGATCGAGGCCAGCGACCCCAGCCTCGGGGGCGACACCCTGGTGACCATCGGCACCGGCTTCGCTGGTCATCGCCAGGTGCAATGGCGCCCCATCGCTGCGCTGCAGCCGCTGCTGCCGCTGCACCTGGACCAGCCCGATGCCCGTCCGCTGCAGGTCAGCGTCGACGCCGGGGGGCAGCGGCTGGTGGTGCTTCGGGAACGAAAAGGGCAGACCGAACTTGTGCTGCACGACCGGCGTCTCGGCATCAGCCGTCCCCTCCCCCTGGCCGCTGATGGCCTCCCGGTCGCCATTGGGCTCAGTGCCGACGGCCGCAGCCTGGCGGTGGCGGTGAGCCGCGACGGGCGCCGCCGCATCGAGGTGCTGGCTCTGCCTTGAGTGGCCCTCAGGAGGCCGGCAGCAGCCCGGCCCAGGTCAGGAAGGGCTGGCGGCTGAGGGCTTCAATCAGCAGCACCGCCACGAAGCCGACCATGGCGAAACGACCATTCACCCTCTCGGCGTAAGGGCTCCAGCCGAAGGCGGGCAGGTCGGAGGTGGTGGCGCTGGTGGGACGCACCGGTGCGGGGCTGGTGTCAGTCATGGTTCAGGCGATCCCGAAGCGGTAACCGGCTGCCGGCAACAGGCGCCAGCCGCCGCTGCCGTCGAGCTCGAGCACCGTGTCATGGAAGGCCGTCAGCGTAGGCCGATGGCCGACGCTGATGAAGGCCATGCCCCGTTCGCTCAGGAGCCGGTAGAGCCGTTCCTCGGTCACCACGTCAAGAGCGCTGGTGGCTTCGTCCAGCACGGCGAAGTCGGGACTGTTCAACAGCAGACGGGCGAAGGCCAGCCGCTGCTGCTCCCCGAGGGAGAGCAACCGCGGCCAGTCCTGGCTGATGCCCAGGTCGGGATAGCGCTTCACCATGTCGGCCAGGTTCACCTGCTCCATCACGCTGCGCAGCTGCTCGTCCCCGAAGCGGCCTGGATCCATCGGGTAGCAGAGCTGTTCCCGCAGGCTGCCCAGCAGCATGTAGGGCTTCTGGGGGATGAACATCAGTTCCCCCACGGGGGGGCGCAGAACCTCGCCGCCGGCGCTGGGCCAGAGGCCACTCACCACCCTCAGGAACGAGGTCTTGCCGCAGCCGCTGGGGCCGACCACCAGCAACCGCTGGTGGGGTCCAACCTCCAGGGTCACGTCACGGGCCAGAGGTGTCTGGCTGCCGGGGGGAACCACAGTGGCCTGTCGCACCAGAATCGAACCGCTGCGATCACCGCCTGTTGCCGCCGCCGGCGCGGCCTCCATGGCTTCGATGCTGCCCTGGAAGCCTTCCAGTCGGCTGATGCTGGCTGAGAAAGCAGCCAGGGAATCAATGTTGTTGACGATGTAGCTCACGGAGCCGAACACCTGGCTGAAGGCGATCGAGGCCTGGCTGAACACCCCGAAATCGACTTCCTTGGCGAAGTAGATCGGGGCAATCACAATCCAGGGCAAAAAGCGTGACAGGTAGTCGTACGAGCGCTGAATCATGGTGATCAGCGCCTGCCAGATGATCAGGCGATCAAAATTGCGGATCGCGCCTCCAAGTCGGCGTTCTGCCTCCTGGGCCTCCTGTTGTTCTCCCTTGTAGAACGCAATGGATTCTGCATTGTCACGAATGTGAACCAAGCCATAGCGGAAGTCGGCTTCGAGCTTCAGCTGCTGGAAGTTGAGCTGCACCAGTTTTCGGCTGATGAAAACGATCAGAGCCGTGCCGCCTATGGCATACACCAGGAGCGCCAGCGTCAGGGTCCGGCTGATTCCCCACAGCACCAGGATGAAGCTGAAGAAGGTCAACAGAGCTTCAAGAATGCCGACGGTCACCGACAGGCTCGTGCCCGTGAAGTTGCGGGTGTCTTCCGAGATGCGCTGGTCAGGGTTGTCGACTTCGGCGTGCGCCTCGTCGTTCGGGTTGAGCTGGTAGTAGGCCCGGTCGTTCATGTAGCGACCCAGCAGCCGCTGGCTCAGCCATTCGCGCCAGAGCAGCCCCAGCTTGGGGATGATGTAGTTCTGCAGGGTGCGAATCGGTAACGCCACCACTAGGCAGAAGCCGTAGATCGACACGATTCGCCAGAATCCTGGCGCGTCATAGGCGACCTGGGCGTTGTCAATGTTTCTGGCAATGAAGCTGATGCCCACATTGATGCCGTTGATCACCAGCAACAGCAGGGCGATGATCCCCAGCAGCAGCCACGGCAGCCAGCGGCCCTGGCGAAGTTTCTGGCGCAGGGCCACGAAAGAGCCGATGCCCCCGGCCGTGAGCGCCATGATCACCGCCCCCACGGGGCTGCCCCAGATGGCCGCCACCCGCTCGGGCACACCCGGCAGGAAACGGGACTGCAGCTGCGGAATCAGGGCGCCGCTGGCGGCCACCACCCCGGTGAGCAGCAGCAGGGTGGTGCCCACCACCACCGCCAGCAGGCCCACGGTCAGCAGCAGGAACTGCCAGCTGTTCGAGTCTTCCACCGGCAGGAAGTAGGGCTGCGCCAGCCGCTGCAGCTTGATGATCTGGGTCCTGAATGACTGGAGGGGACGCATTGTGGGGGCTGGGTGGGATCGGGGGTTCACCTGCGGCCGCATTCTGCTCCCCGTTGGCGGGGATCAGCCCGGCGGCCACAGGAGGGGGCGCCCACCGATCACGTGCACGTGCAGGTGAAAGACGGTCTGGCCGGCAACGGCCCCGGTGTTGATCACCGTGCGCCAGCCCTCCAGGCCGGCTTCCGCAGCCACCCGGGCCGCCACCAGCAGCAGATGGCCCAGCAGTTCGGTGTGGCTGCTGTCGCAGGCGGCCAGGCTGGGCACGGGCTCGCGGGGGATGACCAGCAGATGCACCGGGGCCTGGGGCTGCACATCGCGAAAGGCAATGCACAGCCCGTCCTCGTGGACACGGTCAGCGGGAATGTCTCCCCGCAGGATCCGGCTGAAGATCGTGTCCTCCTGTCGCGTCAGGTGGTCGCCCATGGCGGTCGGCTGCTGCAGCGTGAACGTTGTACCTAGTGTGGAGGCAGTCCGGCGCCGTCCATGGCCCTCTGCCTTGCCCCCCTGGCCGCCGCGGCCGCTGCGGCCATGACGACCCTCTGTCCAGCTGGTCCCCAGCCCGGTTGTCCCACCACCCCCGCTGCTGCGACCCAGGCCTGTGCCCCTGCCCTCGAGCGTCAGGTCCCTCCGGCGGCGGTGCCCCGGGCCCCGGGCGCCTGAAGTCAGCCATCAAGGGCTTCCCATCGGGGCGATCGGCGCTTGAATGTGGTGCCCCTCGGCCCGACCGATGCTGCATCGACAGTTCCTGGCCGAGCTGGCCCAGCGCCGCCGCCGTTCGATCCGTAAACGTCTTGACCCTGGCTGGAAAGACGCCGGTCTCGACCTGCTCGTCGCGGTCAATCAGTTGACCGATGTGCTCGAGGGCACCGATCCCCCGCTGGAGGCCATCGAGCGCGCTGAGTTGCTCGACTACACCGAGGCCTCGATCCGCCGTCTTGAGCGCCTGCGCTACCGCCTGAGCTGCCGCCCGGGGCGCCCCTGATCCCTGCACCCCGGAGGGTTCTACAGTGAGTCTTGCAAGACTCTTTTAAGACCCTGTTGCCTTCCCCCTCCACCGGTGATCCCTGGATCACGGCTGTCACCGCCGCCCGCGGTCGTTTTGAGGTGGGGCTCTGCTGGAACGATGGCGGGCTGGCGGCCACGGCCCTGGCCGAGTTCGCCGCCGCCGTCAGCGGCTGGGCGGCCTGCGTCGAAGACGGGGCCAAGCGTGACGTGCGGTTGTTTCCGGGGAATTCCTGAGACAGCTGTTCTCCGGACCCATGCTTGCCCGTTGCGCCGGCGCTGCCCTTGTCGGGCTGGAGGCCCAACCGATCCTGGTCGAGGCGGATCCTGCGCCAGGACTTCCCGGGCTGCATCTCGTCGGTCTTGACGATGTGAGCGGCCGTGAGGCCCGCGAGAGGGTGCGATCGGCCCTGCGCAACAGCGGCTGCCGGGTCCCCCAGACCCGGGTGGTTGTCAGTCTTGCCCCGGCAGATCTGCGCAAGGAGGGATCGTCCTTCGATCTGCCGATTGCCCTCGCCCTGCTGGTGGCCACCGGTCAGCTGCCGGCCGCTCGGCTCGAGCAGCTCTGGGCCCTGGGGGAACTTGGTCTGGATGGCAGCCTGCGTCCGGTGCGGGGAGTGCTGCCTGTGGCCTGTGCCGCCCGCGCCGCCGCCATCCGCGAGCTGCTGGTTCCGGCGGGTAATGCCGCCGAAGCCGCGCTGGTCGCCGGGGCCATCGTGCGCCCCGTTGTTGATCTCGGCAGCCTGCTGGCTGCGTTGCGCGATCAGCAGCCCTGGCCCGATGCGCCCCCCCCGGCGGTGCCGCCCGGTCGCCCACCAGCTCCCGATCTGGCCGAGGTGCGAGGCCAGTGGCATGCGCGCCGCGCCCTGGAGGTGGCCGCCGCCGGCCGTCATCATCTGCTGTTGCTGGGGCCGCCGGGTTGTGGCAAGACCCTGCTCGCCCGTTGTCTGCCCTCCCTGCTGCCGGCCCTTGATGACCAGCAGGCCATTGAACTCACCCAGATTCATTCGGTGGCAGGGGTGCTGCCTGCCGGCGCCGGCCTGTTGCGGGTGCCTCCCTTCCGGGCACCCCACCACGGTTGCAGCGCCGCAGCCCTCGTCGGCGGGGGAGGCCAGCCTCGGCCTGGGGAGTTATCGCTGGCCCACCAGGGGGTGCTGTTCCTCGACGAGCTGGCCGAATTCCGGCGCGAGGTGCTTGATCAGCTGCGCGAACCGCTCGAGACCGGTGCCCTGCAGCTGGCCCGCTGCCGACGAACGTTGCGGTACCCCTCCCGGGTGCTGCTGGTCGGTGCCATGAATCCCTGTCCCTGCGGCTGGTGGGGCGACCTCCGCCATCCTTGCCGCTGTGGCGAACACCGTCGCAGCCGCTATCGCGCCAGGCTCTCGGGGCCCCTGCTGGATCGTCTCGACCTGCAGGTGATGCTCAGACCCGTGGCGCTTGCTGATCTGACCTCCCCCCACGGCGCCGGGTTGGACGAGGCCACGTCTGTGGTGGCCAGGCGTGTGGGCGAGGCCCGCCGTCGCATGATCGATCGCAACCCCCGCGGAGTGACCAACGGCGATCTCGACGAAGCCTCCCTGCAGCGGGTGGTGCAGCTGAGACCCGCTGCCCGTCGGCTCTGGCTGGACAGTGGTGAGCGCCTGGGGCTGTCGGCGCGGGGAGCCTTCAGGCTGTTGCGGGTCGCGCGCACGGTGGCCGATCTGGCGGATGCGTCCGCCGTCGAGCCTGTGCATCTCGCCGAGGCGCTCACCTATCGAGCACTGGATCGCGCAGAGGGGCCGGCATCGGCGGTGGAACCGGTCGGGTGATGTTGTCATCCGTGACGGTTTCCACCCACGGTTGGGCCTCGGGCCGGGTGTCACAGGTGAGGGACCCATCGGCCCCCTGGACGCAGTTGCCCACCTCCAGAGGGGTGGCGGGATCCCAGGGATCATCGTCATAGAGCAGATCACGCTGCAGCACGTCGGCCTGCAGACCTGTCGGAGACAGCAGCAGGCCGAGGGTGGCCACGATGGCCACCCACCACCTCCGCAATGGCGCCATGCGGTGATTAGTGATGCTGTTTCTGGGGCTGATCACGGTATGGCTGGACCCCCACCTCAGGTGGCTGATGGATCTTCTCTTCGCGGGGGTTGCCGACGGCGTGCTGGACGGCTTCGCCGAACCAGTGGCGGAGGGTTCTGAGGACGTCTGCCATGCATCATCTCCATCGGGCTACCTCCATGTTGGGCGTCCCGATCAGAGTGGAGGCGCTCAGGGGCCAGGCTCCACAAAACGTTGGATGACCAGGGCAGCCCGCTGTCAGCGGCGACGGCGGCGTTGCTGGGCCTTGCGCTTGTACTTCTCGACCGGGGTCTCGTGGTGGCGCAGCCGCTTGAGGTCCGCGAAGATCCCAGCCTTCGACACCTGCCGCTTGAATCGCCGCAGGGCGGATTCGATGCCTTCGTTCTCGCCGACGGTGACCTGGGTCATGAAGTCGCCTGTGTTACGCCAAAACCAGCCTCAGATCCTACCAAGTCGTCAGGGCGCCGGTCACTGGGGCCAGCTGTCCCGGTAGATGTACACATGCCCCAGGGCCTTGGGGCCGAAGTGCCGCCGCATGATCCGCCAGCCGGGCTCCAGCTTCAGTTCCAGGAAGCCCGGTGCGCTGCCGCCGGTGCGGGCGATCACCGCCGAGAGTCCCTCCGGGGAACGGGCCACCAGCTGGGTTTCGTTGGGCTCCCGCACCACGGACAGGCGCATCGCCGGGCCGTAGTCGGTGGTGCCCACCCGCACCGAGTAGCCGTTGCTGTCGATGTAGCGGCTGCAGATGCCCGTGAAGTCGAAGGTCACCAGCAGCGGCTTGACCACCGTGGGGGCCGTGCCTTCCCGGGAAAAGCAGGGCCGCCGGTCGCGGACCTGTTCGTAGATGTTCAGCTGGGCGCTGCTGCCGTCGCCGATCGGGGCGGCCACGAGAATGAAGGATTCGCCCTTCACCTCCCGCGCCTGGAACAGGGCCGCCAGGGCGGGCGGCGTCACCGTCAGGGTCGCCCCGGAGAGGCTGGCGGCCAACAGAAGACGCAGGGTGGTCGTGGCGAACACGGCAGGGGCGCTGAAGCGGGCTGATCGTAGAAGTGCTGAAGCGGTTTCCATGCTTCTTCAGCCCGGTTGGTTGTGACGGATCGCGACCAGCAGGCTCACCAGCGTTGCCGGCAGGGTGAGCGCCAGGATCGCCCAGGTCGTGGCGGCCCCCAGGTCGGGATCGCCGTAGGCCAGTTCAAACACACAGCCGGTCGCGGCAATGCCGCTCACGCAGGCCAGCGCCAGGAACACCCCGGCAAGCGGCTTCATCGGCATCGCGTCAGGTCATCGGACGCACATGGTCCCGGTCAAAGCCCTTCTGCGCCAGCTCGGTCTCCAGAGTTGAGCGATCGCTGACCCGGTCCACGAAGAGCACACCGCTGAGGTGGTCCATCTCATGAAGGATGCAGCGCGCCAGCAGCCCGTCGGCTTTGCGCCGCTGGGGGCGGCCCATCTCATCGCGAAAGCTGACATCGATGCGGCTGGGTCGCACCACCTGCAGGTACACCCCCGGGATGCTCAGGCAACCTTCCTCGTAGGCGCAGAGCTCGCCCCCGCTCTCGTGGATGGTGGGATTGATCAGCACCAGGGGCGGATTGGCGGCCTCCTCTGGATCAAGGTCGATCACCAGCAGCTGCAGGGCCTCGCCGAGCTGAGGGGCCGCCAGGCCGATCCCCCGGGCGGCGTACATGCTGCGCAGCATCGACCGCGCCAGTTCCCTAGTGGTCTCGTCCACCTTGCCCACCCGTCGGGCGGGCTGGCGCAACTCGTCGGACCCGAGCGTGTGGATGATGCGGCTGCCCGGCTGGTTCTCACCCTTGGGCACCCGCACCGAAGAGGATTCGCGTCCGCTCTGGCGGGCAAGGGAGGCGAAGTCGAGGGCCAAGGACTCCTCCCGAAGCATTGCTGCATTGTAAGGAATCCATTGCGGTGGCCTGCGTTTCCATGTCTGCCCCGGTCCCCCGCGAGCCCAGGCTCGACCATGGCCGTCTGTACTGGGCCGAGCCGCTGCCGGGGGCCGGCGGTCGCCTCACCCTGATGGCCCGCGGTCCGGGAGATGACCGTCCCCGGGTGCTCACGCCGCCGCCCTTTCATCTCCGCAGCCGCATCCACGAATTCGGTGGTGGCCTCTACGCCGTGGCCGGAGCCGATCTGGTCTTCGTCAATGGTTCCGACGGCGGTCTCTGGCGGCTGGATCCGGGTCGGGAGGGGCCGCCGGTCTGTCTCCTGCTTCCGCGGGGCGACCGGGGCGAGCGCCTGGGGGATGGCCTCATCGATCCCCACCGCCGCCGTTGGATCGGCGTGGCCGAGGCCGACGACCGGGACCGCCTTGTGGCGCTGTCCCTGGAGGGCGGCGATCCCGTTGTGCTGCGGGAACAGTCCAGCTTCTGCGCCTCGCCGGCCCTGGCCCCCGATGGTGATGGTCTGGCCTGGCTGGAATGGGATCTGCCCTGGATGCCCTGGGAACGCACCAGCCTCTGGTGGTCCCCCCTGGGGCCGGGGGGTGAGCTGCTTCAGCCCCGGTGCATCGCCGGCGGGGAAGACGACGATCCCCAGTCGCTGTTTCAACCCCTCTGGACCCCGGACGGTGATCTGCTGGTGGTGTCGGATCGCTCGGGTTGGTGGAACGTTCAGCGTTGCCGTCCCGGCGCCGGGGAGCCCTGGCGAACCCTCGGACCGATGGAGGCCGAATGCGGCCTGCCCCAGTGGGTCTGTGGGCAGCGCACTGTCGCGATCGCCGGAGACCGCCTGCTGGCCCTGTTCTGTGATCAGGGGCGCTGGCGGTTGTGCCAGCGCCCGCTCGAGGGGGCCGATGGTGTTCCATGGCAGACCATCCCGCTGCCCTGGAGTGACCTCACGGACCTGGTGGCCGACGACCGGCGGGTGATCTGCCTGGCTGCCGACCCCTCCCGGTCGCCGGCGCTGCTGGAGGTGCCCCTTCCCAGCCAGCGGCTCACCCCGCCGCCGCACCCAGCGCCGTCGCTGCCCCCCCTGCCCCACGACCTGCGCTTTGCCGGGGGCGATGGCGAGGAGAGTCAGGCCTGGTACTACCCCCCGCTGGACCCGGTGGAGGGGCTGCCTCCCCTGCTGCTGCGCTGCCACGGTGGCCCCACCGGCATGGCCCGCACCGCTCTGCAGCCGGCGATCCACTTCTGGCGGGAGCGGGGCTGGGGTGTCGTCGACGTCAATTACGCCGGATCCACCGGCTTCGGCCGTCGCTACCGCGAGCGCCTGAATGGCCTCTGGGGTGAGCTTGATGTGGCCGACTGTGCGGCGGCGGCCCAGGCCGTCATCGCCAGGGGCTGGGCTGATCCGGCGGCTGTCGCCATCGAAGGGGGCAGTGCCGGCGGCCTCACCACCCTGGCCGCCCTGATCGCCCACCCTGTGTTCTGCGCGGGGGCCTGCCGTTATGCCGTCACCGATCTCGAGCCGTTGCGCCACGACACCCACCGTTTTGAGGCCGGCTACCTCGACCGTCTCATCGGCCCCTGGCCGCAGGCCCGGGCGGTCGACCGGGCCCGGTCGCCGCTGCACAGTCTCGATCGCCTGCGGCGGCCTGTGATTCTGTTCCAGGGTCTGAGGGATCGGGTGGTGCCACCGGCCCAGACCGAAGCCCTGGCGGCGGCCCTGCGCCGGCAGGGGGGCACGGTCGAGCTGGTCTGCTTCGAGGACGAGGGCCACGGTTTCCGCAGTCCGGCCGTGCAGCGTTTCGTTCAGGACGCCAGTGAACGGTTCTTTCGACGGGTGCTCGGCCTGTCGGCCCTACCCTCCCCGGTGATGTCCCCCCGATTGTGATGGTGACGCCGCTCCATCGATGGCCACGGTTGCTGCTGCTGGCAGCCCTTGTTGCCCCCTCCTCGCTGTTCTCCATGCCGGTGCCGGCCAGGGCCGATGGCTTCTCGGAGCAGCGGGCGGCCAACCTCGCCCGCAACGTGGCGGTGCGGCTCAATGGCGGTCTGGGCCAGTACCGTCCCGCTGACTGCATGTTCAGCCTTGGGGGCGGCGCCTGCCGCATCCGTTCGGATGCAAAGGGATTCACCTTCCGTTTCGACGGCGGCAGTCCGGGTTGGCAGCAGCTCAACCTGCCCCCCACCGTCCGCACCGAAATCACCATCGACCCCACCGGCCGTCAGGTGGTCGGCGAGCCCAAAACCACCCTGCTCGGCACGCCGAAGCCGACGGCCCCGGCGTCCACCCCGGCGGTCAGGCCGGTGGACGGTCGTTCCGAACCGCTGCCTGTCAAGCAGCTGCCTCCGTCAGCACGGCCCTGAGGGCATCAGCCCAGGACGGGAGACAACGCAACGACTGCCGTTCAACGATGGCCATGGCGATCCCCTTTTCGCCATAGGCCGCCTCGTTGGCAAACAGGGTGGCCAGCTCACCCCTGGCGTTCTCCTCTCTGGCGATCTCCTCCAAAACGATCGGTCCCTCCCGTCCGAGAAAGAGTGGATCCCCCGGCCTGATCGGCAGCCAGTCGGACCGAAGGCGGTCGGGATGAACACTGGCCAGGGGGGTGCCATCGGGCGATCGCGGCAGATCCCTGTTGGCGACGTGACGGTGCACCCACAGCTGCCGCGGCAGTCGCAGCGGGCCCTGGGCGGCCTCTTCAAGGATCTCCAGCAGCGTCAGCACCCCCAGTTCGGTGCGTTGCAGGGTCCGGGGGCAGAGCACCCCCTGGGCCACCGGCCCCACTTCAAGCACCAGGCCGCAGGGCCACTGGCCCACCAGAAACCCCGATTGCACCGGGTCCCCCTCGTGCAGATACACCGGCAGGCCCAGGCGGAACTGGCAGGCCGCAGCCAGGGCGAGATCGGCAGGCCGCTGCCCGTAGACCACCAGCGATGCCCCCATCGCTGCCGTTGTGCTGTGCAGATCGATGACCACGGCCTGGGGATCCAGGCCGCCAGGGCCGTAGCGGTTGAGCAGATCCCGGGCCCGCAGCACCTCCAGGTCCTGGGGCTGGGTCAGATCAAGCAGGTCCTGCCGGAAGCAGCGGTTGAGATCCCGGTCGACGTAGCGGCGGCCCTGGGCCAGGGCGGCGGGGTTGCCAAGCTCGCAGGTGACCCTGAGGGGCGAGGCTGCCCCCATGGGTGGCCCGCCGGACCGGTGCCACTGCTTCAGCAGCCAGGGGGCGTTGATCTCGTTGCCGTGGGTGCCGCCCACGAGCAGCACAGGGCGGGTCACCGGGCCAGCACCGCCTCCTGGGGACGGCTGTCGACCTTGCCGACCCCCAGCTCCCGCAGCTCCTGCAGCAGGCTGTTGAGCACCTGCTTGGCGTCACCGAAGACCATGGAGGTGTTCTGGCATTCGAACAGGCCGTTGCGGATGCCCGCGTAACCGGCACCGAGGCTGCGCTTCACGACGAACACGGTGGTGGCTTCCTCCACGTGCAGCACCGGCATCCCGAACAGGGGGCTCTGGGGGTCGGTGCGAGCCTGGGGATTCACCACATCGTTGGCGCCCAGCACGATCACCACATCGGTGCGGGGAAAGTCCGGATTGATCGCCTCCATCTCCACCAGCTGGTCGTAGGGCACATCGGCCTCGGCCAGCAGCACATTCATGTGACCCGGCATCCGACCGGCCACCGGGTGGATCGCGTATTTCACGTCCACGCCATGCCGCTCCAGCAGCTGGGCCACCTCGCGCAGGCTGTGCTGCGCCTGGGCCACCGCCAGGCCGTAGCCGGGAACGAAGACCACCCGGCTGGCGCCTTCAAGGGTCATGGCGCATTCCTCCGGCGAGCAGGAGGTGATGTTCTGATACTCGCCCTGGTCAGTGGCGCCGGCCTGGGCGCCGGCCCCGAGCGCACCCCCGAACAGCACCGACAGCAGCGAGCGGTTCATGGCGGTGCACATCACCGAGGTGAGGATCAGCCCCGCGGCCCCCACCATCGCTCCGGCCACGATCAGCAGCCGGCTGCCGACCACGAAACCGGCTGCGGCTGCGGCCACCCCTGAATAGGAGTTCAGCAGTGAAATCACCACCGGCATGTCGGCGCCGCCGACGGGCAGGGTGAGGCCGACACCGAGCAGCAGGGACAGGGCCGCCAGCAGGGCAAGGCTGACGGCCGGCGGCAGCAGCGACGTGAAAGCCAGGGCGGAGCAGCCCAGGCAGGCGACCGCCAGGGCGCCGTTGACCAGGTGACGGGAAGGCCTCTGCGTCCAGGCAGGGGTGTCGAGCCACTCCTGCAGCTTTGCCATGGCCACCAGCGAACCGCTGAAGGTGATGGCGCCCACGAGCACCGAGATGACAATCGAGGCCATGGCGATCCCCGATGTCCCACCGGGCAGTCCCGCTGCGGCGAGGGCCACCAGCAGAGAACTCATGCCGCCGCAGCCGTTGAACAGCGCCACGATCTGGGGCATCGCAGTCATGGCCACCCGGCGGGCTGCCCACCAGCCCAGGCCGCTGCCCACCAGGGTGCCGACCAGGATCCAGGGCCAGCCCACGACGCCCTGATGCAGCAGCAGCCCCGCCACGGCCAGGGCCATGGCCAGGGCTGCCAATCGATTGGCGGCCCTGGCGGTGCTCACGCGCCCGAGGCGCTTGAGGCCGAAGGCCAGGAGTAGGGCCGCCGCCAGATCCAGCGGGGCATGGCCCAGGGCCAGGAGGGAGGAGGGGTTCATCGATCGTCTCCGCGGCGTCGGAACATGGCGAGCATGCGGTCGGTGACCAGAAAGCCCCCGACCACGTTGAACAGGGCAAAGGCGAGGGCGACGGCCCCCACCGCCTGCAGCAGGGGGGACGGTGCGGTCGCGATCAGGGTCAGGGCCGCCAGCAGGGTGATGCCACTGATGGCGTTGGCTCCCGACATCAGCGGCGTGTGCAGGGATGGGGGCACCTTGCCGATCAGCTCAAGGCCGAGCAGGCTCCCGAGCAGCAGCACCCAGAGCGCCTCGTCGAGGGGCAGCAGGTCGGTCATGGGGTCACCTCCGGGCAGCGGGGACGATCGGTGGACGACAGTTCGGGATGGAGGATGCGGCCGTTCTGACTGATCAGACAGGGGGAGAGCAGCGGATCCTCGACATTGAGGTGGAGTGCTCCTTCGGCGTTCACCAACACCTCCAGCAGCGCCGCCAGGTTGCGGGCATAGAGGCTGCTGGCGTGGTGAGCCACGCTGGCCGCGAGCCGGTCCGCTCCGACGATGCGCACCCCCCCGTGATCAATGGTCCGGCCTGCCACGCTCAGTTCGCAGTTGCCACCCTGGGCAACGGCCAGGTCCACCACCACGGCGCCGGGGCGCAGCAGGGCCGTCAGCTCCCGGGTCAGCAGCAAAGGTGCTGGCCGTCCTGGCACCTGGGCGGTGCAGATCACGGCGTCGCAGTCCTGCAGATGGTCCGCCAGCTGCTGGCGCTGCGCCTCGAGAAAGCTTGCGGTCGCCTCACGGGCGTAGCCACCGGTCTCGCCAGGCCGTTCCATGTCCGGCGGTTCGATGAAGCGGGCCCCGAGCGATTCCACCTGCTCCCTGGCGGCGGCCCGCACGTCACTCACCTTCACAACGGCCCCCAGGCGCCGGGCGGTGGCCACGGCCTGCAGACCGGCCACCCCGGCTCCGATCACCAGAATCCGTGCGGGCTGCACGGTCCCGGCAGCCGTCATCAGCATCGGCATGAAGCGATCCAGGGTGGCTGCCGCCACAAGCACGGCTTTGTAGCCGGCGATGTTGGCCTGGGATGACAGCACATCCATGGCCTGGGCGCGGGTGATCCGCGGCAGCAGTTCCATGGCGATCGCCGACAGGCGTTGCCGCTCCAGCACGTCCAGCAGCGCGTCATTGCCGTGGGGCGCCAGCTGGCCCATCACCAGGGCAGATTCCCCGAGGCGCTCCAGGTCCGGATGGCCTTCGCCGCTGCGCGGCGCGCCGACGCACAGCAGCACAGCCGTGCTCCTCCAGGCGTCCGCATCGGCCACGGGCACCAGCTCGGCGCCCGCCTCGGCGTAGGCGTCATCGGCGAAGCCGGAGGCGACTCCGGCACCCCGCTCGACCCGGCAGTGGAGCCCCTTCTGCTTCAGCCGTGTCACCACCTCCGGAGTGGCGGCAACACGGGTCTCCTCCGGATCCCGTTCCAGTGGTATCAGCACGTTGACCATTGCCGGTCGTTCCTCCTCGGTGGGACATGGCGTCTCCTGAATTCATTGAGTGCACGCCGGCGCCATCTGCCCACGGTCTGGCCGTTTGTGTGTGGGGTTGCGCACAGGACCCGCGGGAGACGGGGCGAGGCCTTTGCCGACAGCCGGTGGGGCTGCCTACGATGGGAGGGCTCTGTTGAAAGGCAGCATGAAGTCCATCGACGAACACATCGCCAAGGATGTGGACGAGATCGCCGAGGCCAAGGCCAAGGGCGACGATGCGATGGTGCGCCATTACGAGGAGGAACTGGCTTCCCTGCAGGAGTTCAAGGACCATCACCCCGAAGACGCCCACGACCCCACGTCGCTCGAGATCTACTGCGACACCAACCCCGACGCCCCCGAGTGCCGCATCTACGAGGACTGAACTCTGCGCTCAGATGCGCCGCGCTGATGTCGAGGCCCTGTCAGCCCCTCCTCTCGGAGGGGCTTTTTTGTGGCAGGTGCCTCAGCCGGGCTGAATCGCCGTCAGTAGTCCTGGTTAAAGGCGGAAGGACTGTCGGTGATGCGGCAGATGACGGCCTCCTCTGAGCTCATCTCGACGACACGGTTGACCGGTCGACCCAGTCGCCGCAACACTTCCACGTCGGCCATGGTCTGACAGCGGGCAAGCAAGGAGCCTTGTCCGTCGAAGCAACAGAAGAATTTCACGGCAGCGAACCGGTTTCTTCCCCGTTATGCCTCCGTCGGCGGAGGGCAGCGCAGGATTTCAGCCCTTCTCCACGGTTCAGACCGTTCCGTCGGCGTGGCCCAGCCGGCGCATCAGCAGCAGGTCACTGTGGCTGCCGTCGGGGCAGAGCCATTCCCTGTACTCGTCGAAGAGGCTCCGGCCTGCCTGGCCCTCCCCGAGAAGATGCAGCTGCCTCACCCGCAGACGCACCTCATCCAGGCGAGCCCTCAACAGATCAAGAGGCTCGCCGGTGGTGGATCGCTGGTCGGTGGGCTCCACGGCAGATCCGGGTGTCTCCCTAGGCATAGCGCGCCTGGAGGCCCGATGGCCACCCGATGCTTGACAGGCGATCCCGATGTGCTACGTTGATTTGGTGCGCTGTTGAGGCGGCGCTCCTTCCGAAGCCTCCGGGTCAGCGAAGGGTCCGCCACCTGCTACGGTTCACAAGTCGCCTGAGAGGGCGGCAGCACCTGGACAACCGAAAAGCTTAAGGAACCGACGTTTCTGTCGCGTGACTTCAGGACTGGAGGTGCGCAAGCACCACGAGGGAATGGAGCACGGAGAGCGACAGGGACGCGAGGTCCCGTCAAAAGAACAACGCGAACGACGGACAGAACAGTCCCTGCAGACCTGAGGAGGAAGCGGAATCACGACCGCCCTGCTTGGGGAAGCAAAAGGATGATCCGACGTTTGCACCGGAACTGAGTTCCAAGGAGAGTCATCTGGATCCGCTGAGGAGTGGATTGATGGATGACACTCATCCGAACCCTCGAAAGAGGAGAGTTCAAGATCAGGATCCAAAGGATTCTGGGATGGACTGAGCATTCAGACGATCATTCAGAGATGAGTGATCCGAGGGAGTGTCTACAACGGAGAGTTTGATCCTGGCTCAGGATGAACGCTGGCGGCGTGCTTAACA
>CAZWFG010000026.1:0-18259 GCA_964632245.1 uncultured Synechococcus sp.
CACCCCCACCCGGTTGGGGGCGGCCCAGCCGATCGCCGGCAGCAGGGCACCGCACAGGCCGGACAGCAGCAGCGGCAGGGTGTGCCGCCGGCACAGGGAAGACAGGCCCATGAATCAGCGCAACAGAAATCAGCGGAACAGAGATCAGCGGAACATCGAGCTGACGGAACTCTCCTCGTGGATGCGCCAGATGGCCTCCCCGAGCATGTTGGCCACCGATAGCACCCGCAGCTGCGGGAAGACGGCATCGGCCGCCACCGGGATGCTGTTGGTGACCACCACCTCCTCGAACAGGCCCGGTTCGGACAGGCGTTCGATCGCCGGTGGCGAGAACACCGGGTGGGTGGCGCAGGCGATCACCCGCTCGGCCCCCCGCTGGCGCAGCAGCCGCGCCCCCTGGCAGATCGTGCCGCCGGTGTCGATCATGTCGTCGACGAGCACCGCCGTGCGGCCGGCCACTTCGCCGATCACGGTCAGGCTTTCGGCCACGTTGTGGGCCGACCGCCGCTTGTCGATGATCGCGAGGGGGGCGTCGTTGAGCCGTTTGGCGAAGGACCGAGCCCGCGCCACGCCGCCCACATCCGGCGACACCACCACCATCTCGCCGAGGTCTCGGGTGGAGAGGTAATCGACCAGCACTGGCGATCCGTAGATGTGGTCGCAGGGGATGTCGAAGTAGCCCTGGATCTGGGCCGAATGCAGGTCCATCGCCAGCACGCGCTTCACCCCCGCCTGCACCAGCAGATTGGCCACCAGCTTGGCGGTGATCGATTCCCGTCCTGCTGTCTTGCGGTCGGCCCTGGCATAGCCGTAGTAGGGGATCACGGCGGTGATCTGCCGGGCGGAGGCCCGCCGGCAGGCGTCGACCATGATCAGCAGCTCCATCAGGTGGTCGTTGACCGGGGCGCAGGTGGGCTGCACGAGGAACACGTCGCAGCCCCGGATCGATTCCTGGATCTGGATGTAGAGCTCGCCATCCGCGAAGCGCTTGCTCACCCGCGGGCCATCGGGAATGCCCAGATATGCCGCCACCTCGCGGGCCAGGGCAGGGTTGGCGCTGCCGCTGAACAGCCTGAGCCGGTTCGTTTCGCCGCTGGCTCCGTGGGTCAGGCGTTCAGTGGCCACGAAACTCGTCACGGCGGGACGCTCGGTGTTTCGACCACCGATGGTAGAAGCGTCGCAGCCGCGTGACCGCCGTGCGTCCTCCTTTCGTTCTTGCTCCCCATGGCGCGGCGGTGCTCGAACCGGTGCTGCACGACCTCGTGACCAGCCAGGGGCTGCGCCTGCTGCGGCTGCAGACACCGGCCGATCTGGCCTGCCCTGCCGATGCCGCCGATCTGCTGGCACCCCCTCCCGACCACGATCCTGTGGACTGGGTCATGGACCTGGGGGCCTGGCGCCAGCCCACCCTGCTGCTGCTGGATGGCCACGACCGCCCCGCCAGCCAGGGGGCCCTGCACGAAGCCCTGCTGCGGCTGCACCGGGTGCCGATCCTCGGTCTGCTGCAGGTGGGGGGTGACTGGGATGCCGTCGGCCGCCGCCGGGATGGCCTGCCCTGGTTTCCGCCCCTGGCCGAGGCCGGTGCCGATCTGCATGGGCTGCGCAGCCTGCTGGAGCTCCGTCGCCGTCGCCTCCACCACGCCTTCATGGTGTCCGGTTGACGGGGGGGCGCCAGTTCCGGCCCAGATGAACCACCACCTCTGCCTCGGCACTGCCGGGGCCGGTCTGCAGGTCCCCCTGCCCCAGGGCCTGGCGGACCGCTGCGGCCAGCCGGCCGTCGGATCCATGCAGGATGAGCGTGGCGGTGGGAGCGGTCTCCGCCGGCGGCAGGATCACCGTCTGCAGCCCCGCCAGTTCCAGCCGCTGCACGGCGGCATCGACGGCTTCGGGGTCGCTGCCGTCGACCGCCACCAGGCCCGGCCGCCGGACGCCGCTACCCCCGGGTCTGCGCCAGTGCTCCAGCAGGGCCTCTGCCCGCTGGGCTTCGAGGGGCAGCCGGTCGATGCGCAACCGCTGCGGTTCCCCCAGCCCCGCCGCCAGCAGGCTCAGCATCTCTGCGGAGCTGAGGTTGGTGTCGACCTGGCGCTGCAGCCGCTCGAGCAGCCGGGGCAGGCGGCCCACCAGCCCCCCCTCGCCGATCCGTTCAGCCAGCGGCTGCACCAGCAGCTGCTGCCGCCATCGCCGGCCGCCGTCGCCCTTGTCGGGTCCGCGGAAGCGCAGCAGCTGCTCCAGCTGCCGGCCGTTGAGCGACTGCCGACCGGCCTGCAGGTCGATCGTGAGGCCGCCGGCCCGGTCCCGGTACTGCAGGGAGTTCTCCAGTTCCAGGGGCACGCCCCCCAGGCCATCGATCAGCTCGCGCAGGGCCCGCCTGGGCAGCACCACGTAGCGGTCAGGGGTCAAGGGGGTGCCTTCGCCCCCGAGCAGCTGGCCGATCACATCGGCGGTGAGGGCCACGCCACCGAGGCGGCGCAGGTTGGCCAGGGGCACGGGTCTGGCCTGGCCGGGCAGCGTCACGGTCAGCTCGACGGGCAGCTGCAGCAGATCCAGGCCCCCCTGGGGAGACACCCGGGCCAGCAGCAGCACCTGGGTCTCGCCGCCGGCGGGTTGGCCCGCGCGCCGCTCGTCGCGGTGCTCGCCATCCACCCCCACCAGCAGCACCGAAAGGGGGCGCCCGGGGGGATCGGCCAGGCGGGCCAGGGGGGGACGGTGATCGACAGGGGCCGCCTGCCGCCGGTGGGGCACGAGCCAATGGCCGAGCTGCATGCCCAGACCCACGCCCACGGCGGCGGCCCCCAGCCTCCAGGCGATGCGCAGGCGACGCGACCAGCGCCGGCTGGCGTCCATGGCGTGGTGCAGATGTCGGGTCAGTGTCGCCCAGGGGGGGGCGGTGGGCCCGATAGGTTGGGGCAGCCTCTCCGGCGACCCCCTTGACCCTCGCCCCCCACCAGCGCGCGCGGCCGATGCCCCGCGGCACGGTGCGCCCGGCCCGGGATCTCTGCAGCGACTGCGGGCTGTGTGACAGCCGCTGGGTGGCCTACGTGCGCCGGGCCTGTGCCTTCCTGCAGCAGCGCTTCGAGCGGATGGAGGTCGATGCCCATGGCCGCAGCCGCGACCTTGACCAGCCCGACGAGCTCTATTTCGGTGTCTTCCGCCGGATGCTGGCGGCGCGGCTCGAACCCGCCCTGGCGGGGGCCCAGTGGACCGGCATCGTCAGCACCCTCGGGGCCAGGGCCCTGGAGGAGGGTCTGGTGGACGCGGTGCTGTGCGTGCGTCAGAGCGCCGATGACCGCTTCACCCCCGAGCCGGTGCTGGCCCGCACCCCCGCCGAGGTGCTCGCGGCCCGCGTCAACAAGCCCACGCTCTCCAACAACCTCTCGGTGCTGGAGCAGCTGCCCGGCAGCGGCATCCGCCGCCTGCTGGCCATCGGTGTCGGCTGCCAGGTTCAGGCCCTGCGCGCCGTGCAGGACAGCCTCGGGCTCGAGGAGCTCTATGTGCTCGGCATGCCCTGCGTCGACAATGTGAGCCGTGAGGGTCTGCAGACCTTTCTCGACAGCACGAGCCATTCCCCTGCCACGGTCGTGCATTACGAGTTCATGCAGGACTTCCGCATTCATTTCCGCCACGAGGACGGCCATGTCGAAACCGTTCCTTTCTTCGGTCTCGACACCCCCCGGCTCAAGGATGTCTTCGCCCCCAGCTGTCTGAGCTGCTTCGACTACGTCAATGCCGGGGCCGATCTGGTGGTGGGCTACATGGGTGCCCCCTTCGGCTGGCAGTGGCTCGTGGTGCGCAACAACCGCGGTGAACGGCTGCTGGCCCTGGTGGAACAGCTGCTGACCACCCGGCCGGTGCAGAGTTCAGGGGATCGTCGTCAGGCCGTGCAGCAGGGGATCGAGGCCTACGACAAGGCCCTGCGGCTGCCCCTCTGGCTGGCGGAGCTTGTGGGCTGGTTCGTGCAGCGCTTCGGACCCACAGGCCTTGAATACGCCCGCTTCTCGATCGATTCCCACTTCACCCGCAATGCCCTCTGGTTGCGGCGCCACCATCCCGACCGGGTTGATGACCACATGCCGGCCTTTGCCCGTCGCATCGTCGGTCAGTACCGGCTTCCCGCTGAATGACCGGCCTGCGCCAGCTGCTGGGCGGCCATCGCCAGACCGGGGTGCTGCTGCATCTCACGGCCCTGCCCGGGCAGGGCAGGGTCGGTGGCTTCGGGGCCGCTGCCCGCTCCTGGATCGACCTGCTGGGCGCCCGCGGCATCGGTGTCTGGCAGGTGCTGCCCCTGGCCCCCACCGATGGCACCGGTTCGCCCTACAGCTCCCCCAGCGGTTTTGCCCTCAACCCTGATTTTGTCGATCCCGACCAGCCCGAGCCCGCCTGGACCGCGGAGCAGCGGCAGGCCTGCCGTCGCTGGTGCGCCGCCCAGGACGACTGGTTGCCGGACCATTCCCGCTTTCTGGTGCTGCGGCAGCGCTTTGCAGGCCAGCCCTGGTGGACCTGGCCCGAACCCCTGCGCCGCCGCTCCCGGGGGGCCCTGGCCCGGCTGGACCAGGAGGAGGCCGAGGCGCTGCGGCGGGAGGCCGAGCGCCAGTGGTGGCTTGAGCAGCAATGGCAGGCCCTGCGCCGCTACGCCCGCGACCGGGGGGTGCAGCTGCTGGGCGATCTCCCCTTCTACGTGGCCCACGACAGTGCCGATGTCTGGAGCCGCCCCGATCTGTTCAGCGTGCGTGCCGATGGCAGCCTCTCGGAGCAGAGCGGCGTACCCCCCGATTACTTTTCGGCCACCGGTCAGCTCTGGTCCACCCCTGTCTACCGCTGGCGACGCCATCGGCTGAGCGGGTTCCGCTGGTGGCTGCGGCGGCTGGAACGGCAGCTCGACTGCTTTGACCTGCTGCGGCTCGACCACTTCAGGGCCCTTGAGGCCTACTGGAGCGTGCCCGGCGCAGACCGCACGGCTGAGCACGGCTGCTGGCGGCCCTCCCCGGGACAGGCGCTGCTGGCGGCCCTGCAGCGGCGTCGCGGCACGCCGCTGCCCCTGGTGGCCGAAGACCTGGGGGTGATCACCCCGCCGGTGGAGGCCCTGCGCGACCGCTTCGGGCTGCCGGGCATGAAGGTGCTGCAGTTCGCCTTCGACGGTGACGCGGCCAATGCCTACCTGCCCCACAACTACGGCGGCGGTTCGTGGGTCGTGTACACCGGCACCCACGACAACGCGACGGCGCTGGGTTGGTGGTCGGCCCTGCCCCCCGCTGCCCGGGGCCAGATGGAAGGTCTGCTGGGTCATCCGGTGCAGTCCCCCCCGTGGGAGCTGCTGCGGCTGGCCCTGGCGTCGACCGCTGATCTCGCGGTGGTGCCCCTGCAGGACCTGATGAGCCTTGACGATCGGGCCCGCTTCAACACACCCGGCACCGCCAGCGGCAACTGGAGCTGGCGCCTGCCATGCCCCGTCACTGACCTGGCCGGCCACCTCGACGGGCTGGCGGCCATGGCCAGCCGTTATGGCCGAGGCAGCAGGCGGTAGGTGCCGGGTTTGGCCGGATCGGGCTGGAGCAGCTGGCCGTTCCAGCGGGCCTCCACCTCAGCGGTTCCCACGCCCTCGGGAAGCTTCAGAGTGAGCGTGTCCGGCCGGCTCACGGGGCTGCCGCCACCGTGTCCCTGCCAGTCGTGCTCGAGCCGCTCGAGGTGGGTGGGGGTGGGGGCCTCCAGGGGACGCAGCTCGGGGTAAAGCGTCAGCAGCTGTTGTTGCACCGGCCGTCGGTCAGAGCCGGTGCCGGGGGCCGGCCCGCTGCGGGGGGCCGCTGCGGGGGCGATGGGGCGCAGGCTGAGGCCGTTGCTGGCCACGAGCTGCTGCCGCTGCAGGTTGAGCAGGTACAACCCCGCCGCCAGCAACAGCAGGTAGGCGATGGTTCCCTGCCAGGTGGTGAACAGGTTGATCGAACTGAGGGTGAACCGATCGATGGTCGGGTCCTGGCTGCGGCCGCTGCGGCGGGCGGCAGCGGCCGCCCGCAGGGAGTCCTGCAGGTCCTCGGCGGGAAGGTCGAGCCGTTCGGCCAGCTTGGCCAGGATCGTGCCCAGAAAGGCCGGTTCGGGCAGCCGGTCGGTCCAGCCCTGCTCCAGGGCCTCGAGCACGGCCGTGCTGATCCGTGTTTCGAGGGCCAGCTGCCGGCGGCTCAGGCCCCGGGCCTCCCGCGACGTCTGCAGCCGTTCCCCCAGCTCCCTCAGGGCCCCGTCGGCGGCCGCCGGAGCGGCCTGAACGACCGGCTCCTGCACCGCACGGCGGTGGGTGAACCTCGCCACGGTCCGTTGCAGGCCCTCGGGCAGGGGGAAGCGGGGAGCGGGCATGGGCTCAGGGATCCGCCGTCAGTCTGGGACCTGCCGCGGCGGCCAGCAGCGGTCGGAGGGCGGTTTCTTCCTGGGGGCTCAGGGGCCGCCAGGCGCCGGGAGCCAGGTCGCCCAGCCGCACCGGCCCCACGGCCAGCCGCAGCAGGTCCAGCACCGGGTGACCCAGCAGGGTCGCCGTCCGCCGGATCTGCCGGTTGCGGCCTTCCCGCAGCACCAGCTCGAGCAGGGTGCGGTCCTGCTGCCGCCGCAGATGGCGCAGCTGCACCGGCCGACTCGGCCGCCCGTCGAGGGGCACCCCGCGACGCCAGGCCTCCAGGCAGGCCGCATCCGGATGACCGGCCACCCACACCCGGTAGGTGCGCGGATGGCTGTAGCGGGGGTGGGTCAGGGCCAGGGTCAGCAGTCCTTCATTGCTCAGCAGCAGGGCCCCGTGGCTGTCGGCATCCAGCCGTCCCACCGGATGCAGTCCCTGACCGCGGGCCATGTCCGGCGGCAGCAGGTCGAGCACCGTGGGGCGACCGGCCGGGTCGTGGCAGGTGCAGTGCACCCCCAGGGGTTTGTGCAGCAGCACGGTCAGCGGTGCGGCGGCACCGGGCAAGCGACGCCCATCGACGCGCAGGTCATCGTGAAGGGGATCGGCCCGATCCCCCAGCCGCGCCGGGTGGCCATTGACCAGCACCCGCCCGCTGCGCAGCAGCTCTTCGGCCTGGCGCCGGGAGCACAGCCCGGCGGCGGCCAGCAGCTTCTGCAGCCGTTCGGCCGCCATGCCGTTCAGTCCGCCGCCGGCAGGCTCAGCCGCAGCTGTCCCCCACCGTTGGGATGGTTGCTGGCCCGCACCATGCCGCCATGGGCCAGGGCGATGCGTTCGACGATGGCGAGCCCGAGGCCGCTGCCCACCTGGCGCCCCCGGGCCCGGGAGGGATCCCCCCGGTAGAAGCGTTCAAACATGTGCCTCAGATCCTCGTCGCTGAACCCCGCTCCATGGTCTCGCACCTCGATCCGCAGCCAGCGGCTGTGATGGTCGATGCGCACCTCGACCGGGGTCTGGTCGGGGGCATAGCGCAGAGCATTGTCGAGCAGGTTCAGCAGGGCCCGGTGCAACCGCGATTCCTCGCCCCGCACCACGGCTCGGGTGATGGATTCCACCTCCAGCCACACCCCCCGCGGTTCCGCCAGCGGAGTGAGGCTCTGCCAGGCCTTGAGGACCAGGGACCGCAGGTCCACCGGCGTCAGTTCCGAGAGGCTGCCCGGCAGGTCATCCCCTTCGAGGCGATTCAGCTCCAGCAGGTCAGCGACCAGCTGCTGCAGCCGGTCCAGTTCCCGCTGCAGCCGGTCCAGCAGCACCTGCTGTCCAGGCTCGCCCGCCATGGAAAGGCTTTCACTGACGAGGGCCAGGGCCGTGAGCGGTGTGCGCAGCTCGTGGGCGACATCACTGATCCAGCGGTTCTGCTGCTCCCGCAGGGCTTCGACGGACTGGCGGCTCTGCAGCAACACCCCCACCCAGCCGTTCCGCCCCGGCAAGGCCAGCGCCTCGAGGGGTTCGTTGCGGATCGGTTCCGGCTCCAGGGGCGAGGCGCTCACCGCGGTGTAGGTCCACTCCACCTCCTGGGGGGTGTGGTGATCGCGCGCATGGCGAACGGCCTGCTCCAGCTGATGGCAGCGCACCACCTCGATCAGGTAGCGCTGCTGCACGGCCCGGTCGGAGGAGGTGTGCAGCAGGCTGCGGGCCCTGGGGCTGAGGTGCTGGATGCGGTTCCACCGGTCCACCACCAGCAGCCCCAGGGGCGAGGCGTCGAGCCAGTCGAGCATCAGGTCGGTGTCAAGACCCCGCAGATCGGGACGTCGGCCCATCAGCAGGCGTCGCAGAGCCTGCCACCAGCTGTTCATCCGAAGCGATAACCGAACCCGCGCACCGTGGTGATGTACTCGGGGGCGCTGGGGTTGGTCTCAAGCTTTTCCCGCAGCCAGCGGATGTGCACATCGACGGTTTTGCTGTCACCCATGAAGTCGATGCCCCAGACGCGCTCCAGCAGCTTGTCGCGGCTCCACACCCGGCGCGGGCTCTGCAGAAACACTTCCAGCAGCCGATATTCCTTGGGCGAGAGGTTGATCTCGCGACCGTCGCGGGTCACCCGGCATTCGTCGGGATAGAGGGTGATTCCGTCAAACCGCAGGGCCTCCTTGCCGGGTTCGCCGCCGTTGCGGCTGCGGCGCCGCAGCAGGGCCCGGCAGCGGGCCACCAGTTCGCGCATGCCGAAGGGTTTGACCAGGTAGTCGTCGGCCCCCACCTCCAGCCCCACCACGCGGTCGGTTTCCGAATCGCGGGCGCTCAGCACCAGGATCGGGGTGGCAAAGCCCCGGCGGCGAATGTAGCGGCACACATCCAGACCGCTGACGCCCGGCAGCATCAGGTCGAGCAGCACCAGGTCGACAGGATCCCGATCGGGGGTTCCCTTGAAGCGTTCCAGCGCTGCCGTGCCGGTGGCCACGGGTTCCACCGTGAAGCTTTCCCGTTCCAGCACTTCCGTGAGCGTCTCGCGGATGGTGTCGTCGTCCTCGACCACCAGCAGGCGGGCAGGCTGCGCCTGGGGGGGAGGGGTCGCGACCATCTGGCGCGGGTTTCATGGCTCTGTCGAACTCTAGGGGCGGTTGTCGGGCCTGGCCCGACAATCGGCAGGCGCAGTCAGAAGAACTCGTCGAAGTTGTCGAAGTCGACGGCGCGGAAGCGGCCCTGCTCCACCTGCTCCATCAGCCTCTCCAGCTGCACCCACAGGGCCCCGCCGGTGAGCAGGGCCAGCACCAGCGCAACCAGCAGAGCCGTTCCGGCGCCGAAGCCGAACACCTGCAGGGCCCCACCGATGAACAGGGTGATGCCCGCCAGGGTGCCGGTGTAGGCAAGGCTGAACTCGGCCCGGCCCAGGGGCAGCAGCGGCAGGCGGTCCTGCTTCCAACCATCCAGCCGCTCCTGCACCAGCCGGCCGAGGGTGAGACCACAGGCGATGCCGATGGCCAGGCCCAGCCCGCTCAGCAGGTAAGGCGGCTGGCTCAGCACCACCTCGGGAAGGTCGTACGGGTCGAAGAGGTCCGAAGGCTCCACCGGGTCTGGCCGAAAGGAGCTGCAGGCTAAGCGCTCAGACCCTGCAGCAGCTGACCCGCCAGACGGGTGGGATCGAGCTGCCGGCGCAGCAGCCTGGCCAGGGCCTGCAGATCATCGAAATGCAGGCGGCCGTCACGCACGAGCGTCAGCAACAGCCGCTGGCGCAGATCATGGCCGCGGGGACCGAACAGGAGGCGGACGCCCGCGCCGGCGACCGGCAGCAGGGCCACGGGCGGAGCATCGCGGGAGACCACATCCAGCAGGTTCTCGAGCCGCTCGAGCTGCAGCCGGCCGCTGCGATCGAAAAGAATGTCGAGCAGTTTGCGGCGCATCTCGTCGGTGTCGGCCGACAGCAGCCGCCGGGCCACATAGGGATAGGCGACACGGATGATGCTGAAGTCGGGATCAAGCCGCAGGGCCAGTCCCTCCTGGCTCACGACCGCCCGGATGATGAGCGCGAAGCGGGCCGGCACCCGAAAGGGGTAGTCGAACATCAGTTCCGAAAACCGGTCGGTGATGGTGCGGAAGTTGAAGCTGCCAACCGATTCCCCCAGCTGACCTCCAAGCACCTCCTCCAGGGCCGGCAGGATCGGCGACAGGTCGGTGTCCGGTTGCAGAAAACCGAGGCGCACGAAGTCGTGGCCCAGGGCGGCGAAGTCCCGATTGATCAGATGAACGACGGCATCGGTGAGGGTGAGCCGATCGTCATTGCTCAGCATGTCCATCATGCCGAAGTCGACATAGCCCAGCCGACCGTCATCGTCAGGGCCGCCCTCAAGGGCGAACAGGTTGCCTGGATGCGGATCGGCGTGGAAATAACCGAACTCGAGCAGCTGCCGCAGGCCCGAGATCACACCGATGCGCACGAGGGTTGTGGGATCGAGGCCACGCCGTTCCAGATCGGCCCGTTCCTGCAGTTTGCAACCCTCGAGCCAGGTGGTGGTGAGCACCCGGCGGCTGCTGTAGGCACGTTCCACCTCTGGCACCACCACCGTGGGGTCATCGGCAAACAGTTCGGCGAATCGTTCGGCGTTGTCGGCTTCGAGGCTGTAGTCGATTTCGCGGAACAGGGTGGTGCCGAATTCCTCGACGATGGCGCTCAGATCATCGCCAAGGTTGAGGGGCAGGAACGGACCGGCCCAGCGGGCCAGCACCCGGATCACCGCCAGATCGAGCTGCAGCCGCTCGTGCAGATGGGGCCGCTGCACCTTGACCGCCACTGGACGACCGTCGTGGAGCATCGCCCGATAGACCTGGCCGAGGCTGGCGGCCGCCACCGGCCGGTCGGGGAAGGAGCTGAAGAGCTTCGCCGCCGGAGCGCCCAGGTCGGCCTCGATGGTCGCCAGGGCGATGGCGTGGTCAAAAGGGGGGAGGTCGTCCTGAAGGCGGGTCAACTGGTCGAGCCAGTCGCGGCGCACCAGGTCGGGGCGGGTGGAGAGGGCCTGTCCCAGCTTGATGAAGCAGGGGCCCAGGCCGGTGAGGGTCGACAGCAGACGAGCCCCCAGGCGCCGCTGCACCTCGGAGTCACGGCTGCCGCCCTGCACCACCAGGGTGAGGGTGAGGCTCAGCAGTTGCCACACGACCACGATCAGGCGGCCGACCAGCTGATGCAGAGGAATGGGGGCGGTGGGTCTGATGGCGGCCTGGCCGGTTCGCGCGACTCTAGAAAGCGTCGCCATGGGTTGCCGATGCCGGCTGGCGCTTCTTCTGATCCCCCCTGGCCCCTGGACCGCAGCCTGGGGGCCCTCATCGGCCGGGGCCGCGACCGGCTGGCCCTGCACCTGCCCGCCCATCGCCGCGGTCGCGGGGCGCCCGGCGGGGGCAGAGGGGGGCTTCCCTGGCGCCTTGACCTGCCCGAACTGCCGGCGATCGGCGGCCCGCTGGAACCCGATGGTGCGGTGGCCGCCTCCCAGCGGCGTCTGGCGGCCTGTGTTGGAGCCGAACACAGCTGGTATGGGGTGAACGGCGCCAGCGGGCTGCTGCAGGCCGCGCTGCTGGCGGCGGTCCCCCCCGGCGGACGGGTGCTGTTGCCCCGCAACCTGCATCGCAGCCTGCTGCATGGCTGTGTGCTGGGGGACCTGCGCCCGGTGCTCTACACCCCGGCCTTCGACCTCAGCACCGGCCTCTGGCTGCCGCCGACGGCGACCCAGCTGGCGGACTGGTTGCCGCAGGTGCTGGCGGCGGGGCCCCTGCAGCTGCTGGTGCTGCTGTCTCCCACCTATCAGGGACGGGCGGCACCCCTGACGGAGCTGGTGGCCCTGGCCCATGGCTGTTCGGTGCCGGTGCTGGTGGACGAGGCCCATGGGGGCCATTTCGCGCTGTCCACCGACCTGCCGACGGCGGCCCTGGCGGCCGGGGCCGATCTGGTGGTGCAGTCCCTGGCCAAGAGCCTCGGCTCCCTTGCCCAGACGGCCGTGCTGCACAGGCAGGGGCCCCGGGTTGAGGCCGGGGCCGTCGAGCGGGCCCTCGGCTGGCTGCAGACCAGCAGTCCCAGCCTGCCCCTGCTGCTGGCCGCAGAACGCAGCATCGCCCGGGCCTGGGGGCCGGCCGGTGGGCGGCGGTTGACGCGGCAGTTGCAGCAGGCCCGCCAGCTGGCGACGGGCCTGCGGCGGCGGGGTCTGCCCCTGCTGCCCACCGACGATCCGCTGCGGCTGGTGCTGGCCACCGGCCCCCTGGGCTGGGAGGGCCCCGCCGCCGATGCCTGGCTGCTGCAGCGGGGGGTCATTGCCGAATGCCCTGAGGTGTTGACGCTCACCTTCTGTCTGGGTCTCGGGCCGGTGCGGGGGCTGGAGCGCCCCCTGGGGCGAGTGCTGGCGGCCCTGGCGGCCGCCGGTGGGGCGGTGCCGCCACCGCTGGCGCCCTTGCCCCACCCCCCGCTGGCCGAGCCACCGCTGCCCCCCGGTGTGGCCTGGCGGGCCCCCGGCCGCACCCTGCCCCTGGCCGAGGCCGAGGGGGAACTGGCCGCCGAGCCCCTCTGCCCTTATCCCCCGGGGATTCCGCTGCTGCTTCCAGGGGAACGGATCAGTGGCGCCACCGTCGCCTGGCTGCTGGATCTGCAGCGCCGATGGCAGGGGCAGATCGCTGATACGGTGAGGGTTCTGGCCTGAGTCTCCTGGCCCAGCAGCAGCACCGATGGTGAGTGCATTTCCCGAGTCTGAGGCGGGCCCGTTCCGCTGGGATTTCGTCACACCCGGTCTGCCCGACGCCGCCTTTGCGGCCGCGCCGGGGTTCAGCCCCACGCCGATGGAGCAGCGGGTGATGCTGCTGGCCCATCTGCGGCCCCGGCCCGACTCGCTGGTGTGGGACGTGGGGGGCGGCACCGGTGCCCTGGCCCTGGAGATCGCCCGTCTGCTGCCCCGCGGCCGGGTGCAGGCCCTCGAGCGCGACCCCGAAGCCCTGGAACTGCTTGAACTCAACCGTCAACGGTTCGGCATCAACAATCTGCAGATCCACCAGGGGCAGGCCCCCGATGATCTGGACAGCCTCTCCCCCCACCCCGACCGGGTGCTGCTGGAGGTGGGACGCCCCCAGGGGGATGTGCTCGGTCTGGTCTGGCGGGGGCTGGCCCCCGGGGGGCGTCTGGTGATCAGCACCGCCAGTCTTGAGGGGCTGGTGGACGCCATCGATCAGCTTGGCCAGTTGCAGGCCGGGGATCTGCAGGTGGTGCAGGCCACGGTCCACCGCATGCAGCGACGGGGGGATCAGACCCGGCTGGCCGCCGCTGAACCTCTCTTCTTAATCGCGGCGGAACGGCCTTGATGGGGCTTCGCCTGGCCAGTGGGCTGGCGGCGGCCGCCTTTGCGCTGCTGATCGTGGGCCTGGGGGGCTGGTGGTTCAGTGTCTCCCTGGCGGTGATCGTGGACCTGGCCCTGGTCGAGTATTTCCGGCTCACGCGCTTCAAGGGGATCCGACCGGCGACCAAGACCGTGCTCGTGGTCTGTCCGCTGCTGCTGCTCATCACCCAGCTGGACCCCACCGGACCCTGGGCGGCGGCGGTGCTGCCCATCGCCGGTTCGGTGATCTGCGGCTGGCTGTTGCTCCAGCCGGGAGGGGGCACCATCGCCGATGTGGCGGCCTCGATCTTCGGTTTGTTCTATCTGGGTTATCTGCCCAGCCACTGGGTGCGCCTGCGCACCATGGCCGAACCCCTGTTGTCCCCCCGCTGGCCGGCCCACAGCGGCCTGGCCCTGACGTTGCTCACGTTTCTGATGATCTGGGCGGCCGACTGTGCGGCCTATCTGTGGGGAAGCCGTTATGGCCGCACACCGCTGAGCGGTGTGTCACCGGGCAAGACCGTCGAAGGGGCTCTGGCGGGCTTGCTGGGGGCGGTGTTGGTGGGGGCTGTGGGGCTGCCGCTGCTCGGCTGGTCAGAGGCGCTGGGCGTGGGGGCCGGGGCGCTGCTGGGGGCGCTGGTCGCCCTGATGGCGCTCGTGGGCGACCTCACCGAGTCGATGCTGAAGCGCGATGCAGGGGTCAAGGATTCGGGCGAGATGATTCCGGGCCATGGCGGCATCCTGGACAGGGTCGACAGTTATCTGTTCACCCCGGCGGCGGTCGTTCACGCCCTCACCCTGGCGCTGCCCCTGCTGCGCTGACGACCGACCGCCCAGTGATGGCGATCTGACCATCACGGCAGGCCACCGCGCTGATCTGCATCGCCGGGTCGAGGGGCACGGTCAGGTCCCCGGGCAGGGTGGCCAGGCCGCCCTCCCGCACCACCAGCTGGCACGGCGCCCGGCCGCCGTTGTCGGCCACCACGGTGAGCACGTCACCGTCGAGTTCGTAGTGATCCAGGCCGGGGCGCTGCAGCAGGGTCAGGGCCAGCCTGTCGGAGAAGGCGCGCCAGGCGGGATGGGCCAGGGACTGGTTGAGGCCATCGGCATCCAGGCACACCGATCCGGTGACCACAAACCGTTCGCGCAGCTGCAGGGGCCGCCCCCGCAGCAGCGGCGCCAGATCGACGCGGATCGGGTCGCTGCGCAACTCCACGCCGGCCAGAGCGATGCCTTCGATCACCACCCCACGGGCGTTCAGACGCACCCCCTCCAGCTGGCCACCCATCAGCGCCCGGCCAGTGCCGAGCAGTTCAAGGTCCAGATGGTCGAGGCGACTGCAGAGATGCCGCAGCCACAGCCCGATGGCGCCGCTGATCAGGTTCAGAGTGCCCAGGGTTCCCTCCAGCGTTGTGCCACCAGATCCGGCCGGTCGAGGTGGGGCAGATGGCCGCACTGCGGCACCAGTTCAAGCCGATCTCCGAGCAGTTCGCTGGCCTGCTGGCGTTCCGCTTGCTGCAGGATGCGGTCATTGCAGCCCCACAGCACCCGCACCGCCGCCGCTGGCAGGGGGGCACCGGCAGCGGCGAAGCCACCGCTGCGGGCGAAGTCGGCCAGGGCGGCAGCCCAGCCGGGGACCGCCAGATGCAGCGAGGCGATCTGTTCCTCCGCCGGTCCCACGCTGGCGGACGGATCCGCGAAGGCCTGTCGGCAGAGGCCCCTGCGGACGGCAGGCAAACCCAGCAGCGCCGCCCCCAGCCGGTGAAGCGGTGGGGGCACGGGCCGCGGCCGACCGCCGAGCCCGGCCGGAGCCAGCAGCAGCAGGCGCTCGGGCGCTGGCCGGCCGCTGGCCTCGAGCGTGCGGGTGAGCTGCAGGGCCACCGAGGCCCCCATGGAGGCCGCAATGATGCCCACCGGTGGCAGACCGTCCCCCTGCAGCACCGGCAGCAGGGCTTCGAGGTGCTGCAGCACCAGGGGCGGACCCCAGTCCTGGCCTGGCGGGCGGGGGGTGAATCCGAAGCCGCAGAGGTCAGGGATCCACAGCTGGTGGTCGCTGGCCAGCAGGGGCGCCAGGCGCCTGAACTCCAGAAAGGAGCTGTCGAATCCGTGGAGCAGCAGCACGGGGGGGCCGCTGCCCAGCACCGCGACCGGCCAGGGGCCCTGGAGATCGGGATGGCCGGGTATCGGACAGGGAATCCAGCGGACGGTGTTGACCAGATCCCGGGCCTGGTGATCGAGCAAACGGGTGGCGGCCCAGATCAGCAGGTCTGGCCCCTCGACCCGGGGGGTGGCGGAGACGGTCAGAGGGCCTCCCGGGGGGCGGCAATCCCCTGACTGGTGGTCACCAGCGCCGCGAGCAGATCATCGGGGGCCACGGCAAACGGCAGATGGTGCAGGTCGGAGCCTGGGCGGCAGGCGAAGCTGCAGACCTCCTGGAGATCGGCCAGCGACGCCTGGGCCAGCCCCAGATCCTGGAGGGACACCGGCAGGCCGAGGCGTTGCAGGAAGGGCAGCAGCTGACGGCGGGCCTGGGCCGCCAGGCCGTTGCCACCGAGGGTCTCCTCCAGCCTCAGCTGCACGAGAATCCCGAAGCCGACCTTTTCGCCGTGGAGGCTGTGGTGGCAGGCCGGCAGCTGGGTGAGGCCGTTGTGCACGGCATGGGCGGCCACCGTTCGGCAGCGGGCCCCCCCCAGGCCACCGATGAGCCCAGCGGTGAGGCCGCAGGCCTCCGCCACCCGCACCCAGGCTGGCGAGCCGGGGGTTTCGGCTGCTGTGATGCCGTCAAGCAGCAACTGGTCACGCAGCACCCGCGCCTGCTGGACCGCCTGCTGAACCAGGCCGTCGTCACTGGCACCGCTGCTCACCGAGGCCTCGTACCACTTGGCCATGGCGTCGGCGATGCCGCTGGCGAGGGTCCGCGACGGTGCAGCGACCAGCAGATCGTGGTCGAACACCAGCAGGTCGGGGCAATGGTCGAGGGCCACATCGCCCTGAAATGCCCCAGTGGGGCTGTAGAGATTGCTGAGGGCTGTCCAGCCGGCGCAGGTGGCGGCGCTGGTGGGCACGGTGACCACCGGCAATCCCAGGCGGTGGCCCAGCAGCTTGCCGGCGTCCAGCACCTTGCCGCCTCCGACGGCCACCACCAGATCAGGCTGCTCGGCGCCGGCGAGCTGTTCCAAAGCGGCTAAATCCTCGGGGCAGCAGTCCCAGCGCAGCTCCGCCGGGATGGTGCTGCACCCGAGCCGCTCCAGATCGCTGGTCAATCGCTGGCGCAGGGCCGCCGTGGCCCTGCTGCGACCGACCAACAGTGGGCGACGACCCAGACCGGTGACCATGGGGGCTGCGCTGGCCCAGCTGCCGGCACCACGCAGCACGCGGGCCGGCGCGATGGCGTGGCATGCCGTCGAGGCAGTCATCGGCTCAGGCGCTGCTGCTGGCCAGTTCGGGCTGGGGGGGCAGGGTGGCCTGGCGGATCACCACCTGCTTGTCGTCATTGACATCCACCAGGGCCGAATCGCCATCCTTGAGGCGGCCGGAAAGGAACTCTTCCGCCAGGGAATCCTCCAGAAGCCGCATCACCGCCCGCCGCAGCGGCCGGGCCCCGTAGCTGGGGTTGTAGCCCTCTTCCACCAGCCGCTCCTTAAAGGCTTCGGTCACCGAAAGGTGAATGCCCTTGTCCTTCATGCGGGAGAACACCTCGCGCAACATGATTTCGGCGATGTGCTTGACCTCGTCGCGGCTCAGCTGCCTGAAGACGATGATTTCGTCGAGACGGTTGAGGAACTCAGGGCGGAAGTACTGCTTGAGCTCTTCGTTGACCAGGGAGCGGATGCGGTTGTACTGGTTCTCTTCGGCATCGCCACCGCCGAATTCGAAGCCCAGGCCACCACCACCCTTCTCGATGACTTTCGAACCGATGTTCGAGGTCATGATGATGAGGGTGTTCTTGAAGTCAACGGTGCGACCCTTGGAGTCGGTGAGGCGACCATCCTCGAGCAACTGCAGCAGCAGATTGAACACATCGGGGTGGGCTTTCTCGATCTCGTCGAACAGCACAACCGTGTAGGGCCGACGGCGGACGGCCTCGGTCAGCTGCCCCCCCTCGTTGAAGCCCACATAGCCCGGAGGGGAGCCGATCAGCTTGCTGACCGTGTGGCGCTCCATGAACTCCGACATGTCAAGGCGGATCATGGCTTCTTCACTCCCGAAGAAGTAAGCCGCCAGAGCCTTGGTGAGTTCCGTCTTGCCCACGCCCGTGGGGCCCGAGAAGATGAAACTGGCGATAGGGCGGTTCGGGTTCTTGAGACCCACCCGGGCCCGGCGGATGGCCTTGGAGACAGCCTTGACGGCTTCATCCTGGCCAATGAGCCGCTGGTGCAGCGTCTCTTCCATGTTGAGCAATTTGGCCGATTCGCTTTCCGTAAGCTTCTGCACCGGCACTCCGGTCCAGGACGCCACGATCTGGGCGATGTCTTCCTCGCCAACGACGGGTGTGCTCTCATCCCCGCTGCCCGTCGCCGCCCCTGGGGTGCTGGCTTCCAGGTCAGTGCGGCTGCCCTGGGTGATCGTGCGGATCTGATTGCGCAGCTCCACCTCCTGATCCCGCAGGTCCCCGGCCTTGGTGAAGTCCTGCTCACGGACGGCTTGCTCCTTCTGCTTCTGCACGTCCCGCAGCTGCCGATCGAGATCCTTCGCCGCCGGGGGCAGCTTCGAATTGAGCAGACGGACACGGCTGCCGGCTTCATCGATCAGGTCGATGGCCTTGTCCGGCAGGAAGCGGTCGGAGATGTAGCGATCGCCGAGGGTGGCGGCGGCCACCAGGGCCTCGTCGGTGATGCGCAGGCGGTGGTGCTGCTCGTAGCGCTCGCGGAGACCCTGCAGGATCTCGATGGTGTCGGTGACGGAGGGTTCGCCGACCATCACCGGCTGGAAGCGGCGCTCGAGGGCCGCATCGCGTTCGATGTGCTTGCGGTACTCATCCAGGGTGGTGGCGCCGATGCACTGCAGTTCGCCGCGGGCGAGGGCGGGCTTGAGGATGTTCGCCGCG
>CAZWFG010000027.1:0-13176 GCA_964632245.1 uncultured Synechococcus sp.
AATTCGGCCAACGCAGCGTGCAGCTGTTGAGCCGCACCCCGCCATTGGTGTTCGCCATGGCGGTGCTCGGGCTCGGCCTCACCGGCGCCAGCGGAGTCCTGGTGCAGGGCATCCGCAAAGCGAATGACACGATCACCGTCACCGGAGCCAGCACCGAGCGCATTCGCAGTGATCACGCCGACTGGAGCGTTGAGCTGAGCCAGAGCGGCGCGAGCCAGCAGGCGGCCTATGCCGGTCTGCCGGCAGCGGTCGAGAAGACGATGGCCTTCCTGCGGGCCCAGGGCATCAAGCCCGAGGAGATGGAAACCGGTGCTGTCAAATCAGAGAAGCAGGAGAATCGCGATTCCCGCAGTGGTGAACTGCGCAGCACCAGCTGGACCACCCGCCAGGAGATCCGGATCAGCAGCAGCGATGTGGACCGGGTTGCCACGGTTGCGAACCGCATCGGTGAACTGATCGGCCAGGGGGTACCCCTGACCATCAACGAACCCGCCTTCACCTACACCCAGCTCGCGGGCAAGCGGGTCGACATGCTCTCCAAGGCCACCGCCGACGCCCGCGGTCGCGCCCGGGCCATCGCTTCAGAAGCCGGCGCCCACATCGGTGCGATCACCAACGCCGACACCGGCATCTTCCAGATCACCGCACCCAACTCCACCGAGACCAGCGACAGCGGCACCTATGACACCAGCTCCATCGACAAGGACATCACCGCCGTGATGAGCGTGACCTTTCGCGTCGACTGATCATCCGCTCAACCGACCATCCGCGAAGCCGCATCAACGGCCATCATCCCTGCATTCCTAAAGTCAGACATTAGGATTGCGGGGATATGAGCCTCCATCGCGCCGCCCGGTGGTGGCGCTGGTGGGGCCGCGCCAGGCGGGCAAGACCACCCTGGCCCGCATGGTGGCCGCAGCATGGCCCGGAGTGGTGCACAGCTTTGATCTGGAATCTCCCGCCGACCTCGCCCGACTCGCCAACCCCGAGCTGGCGCTGCGGCCACTCGAAGGCCTGGTGATTCTCGACGAGGTGCAGCGGCGGCCCGATCTCTTCCCGCTGCTGCGCGTGCTGGCCGACCGCCCCGGCCTGCCGGCCCGCTTTCTCGTGCTGGGCAGTGCCTCGCCGGCGCTCGTGCAGTCAGGCAGCGAGAGCCTGGCCGGGCGGGTGGCGTTCATCGACGTGACCGGCCTTTGGCAGGCCTATCTGGCGCCCGACGACGACGCGGCCCGGCGCTGGATCGAGGACTTTCGCCGCACCTTCCTTGAGCTCGACATTCCGCAACTGGGGCTGCGGGTGCCTGCCGCCACCCTCGGGCGCTTCTGGATGATGCTGGCGCACTACCACGGGCAGGTGCTCAACCAGGCCGAGCTGGCCCGCGCGCTGGGCAGCTCCGAGCCCACGGCGCGGCGCTACCTCGACATCCTCTGCGGCACCTATGTGGTGCGGCAACTGCCACCCTGGTTTGAAAACCTTAAAAAGCGGCAGGTGCGTTCGCCCAAGGTCTACATCCGCGACAGCGGCATCCTGCATGCCTTGCTCGGCGTTTCCGATCCCGCGGCGCCGAGCTCGACCTGCTGCTGACCCACCGGGGGCGCCGGCTTGGGGTCGAGTTCAAGTACGCCGACCAGCCATCCACCACCAAGTCAATGCGCGTCGCCCTCCAGGACCTGCACCTCGATCACCTTTATGTCGTCCATCCCGGCGCGCATCGCTTCCCGCTCGACACGGCGATCACCGCCATCCCTGTGCCCGCCCTGATCGAAGAGCTGCAGACATCGCGCGCACCGCACCACGGCTGAAAGGGACGCGTCGCCTCAGGGACAGTCGAGGCTCAGCCGGGTGTCGATGCCGGTCAGCGGATGGCGGCCGCCGGCCCGACGGCAGAGGCTGAGGCGATCAGCCCGGTCCAGCAGCGCTTCGCTGAAATCGGCTCCTTCGATGCGGGCATCGGCAAAACTGCTGCCGCTGGCGATCACACCGCTCAGCAGCGCCCCGCGCAGGTCGGTGCCGGCGAAATCAGCCCGGTCCATCAAGGCATCGCTCAGGTCGGCCCCCTGGAAGTCGGCGCCGGCCATCGCCGCCTGGGTGAAGATCGCCCCGTGCAGCTGCGCCCCGGAAAAGTCGGCGCCGCGGCCGACGGCACCAGCGAATGAACTGCCCTCCAGGTCCTGGCCGTGGAAGTCGACGCCGCTCTGGTTCGTGAGGGTGTAGTCGATCGACTCGAGGTAGCTGCGGGCCCAGGTCGGCGCAGGGGCCACCGCCAGCGGCAGCAGCACCGCCAGCAGCAGGGCCAGCCACCGCGACAGGCGGCGCAGGGGCACAGACATCGGGTGGCAGCGGCTGTGGGCAGTCTGGGGCCTGAAGCGGCCGGACACCTCAGGGGTCCAGCGCCTCGAGCTGCCCCCAGAGGCTGCCCAGCAGATGCAGCGAACCGGTGACCACCGGCAGCGGGCCAGGCCCCAGCAGCTGATCCAGCCCCTGCGGCCCATCAACGGCCTGGTGCAGCTGCGCCGCCAGGGCCGGGGCCGCCTGCCCCAGTTCGGCGGCGGTCCAGCAGTGATGGTCGTCAAAGGCCACGATCCACGCCTGGTCCCCGGGGGCCAGCAGGGTCGCCAGCATCGCCGGCCCGTCCTTGTGGCGCTGGATGCCGATCAGCCAGCGGCGTCCGCCCCCGGGGGCCAGCCGGTCCAGCTCCCGGCGCAGGGCCAGGGCCGCCGGCGGATTGTGGGCACCATCGAGCAGCAGCGGCTGACCCCGCCACGAGCGCTGTTCGAGCCGGCCGGGCCAGCGGGCCGCCGCCAGCCCACGGGCGATGGCATCGTTCCCCACCCGCCAGCCCCGTTCGGCCAGGGCCTGGGCCATCCCCACCGCCACGGCGCCATTGAGGCGTTGCAGATCACCGGGCAGCCCCAGGGGCACCGTGGTCGCCAGCGGTTCGACCCAGCGCAGTTCGGTGCCGCAGGCGGCGGCCTGCCGTTCGAACACCTGCCGCACCTCAGGCGCCTGGGGCCCGCTGATGGCCACCGCCCCGGGGCTGAAGACCCCCGCCTTCTCGTCGGCGATCGCCCCGAGGGTGTCACCGAGCCATTCGCAATGGTCAAGGCCGATGGTCGCCAGCCCCAGCACCGTGCGCTGCGGATGGGTGGTGGTGGCATCCAGCCGGCCGCCCAGCCCCACCTCGAGCACCGCCAGCGGCACCGCCGCGGCGGCGAAATGGCTGAAGGCGGCACCGGTGAGCTGCTCGAAGGTGGTCAGGTTCTGGGCGCGGGCCTGGGGTTGCCAGGCCTGCAGCGCCGTGCGCAGCTGGTCCGGGCTGATCCAGGCCCCATCGACGCGGATGCGTTCGCACCAGCTGCGCAGATGGGGGGAGCGGTAGACCCCGGTCGGCACCCCCGCCGCCTGCAGGATCGCCTCCAGCAGCGCCACGATCGATCCCTTGCCGTTGGTGCCCGCCACCTGCACCGCTTCAAAGCAGCGCTCGGGGTGCCCCATGGCCGCCAGGCCCCGCTGCAGCCGCTCCAGCCCCAGATCGACACCACGGCTGCGGAACGGTTCCAGCAGGTCGGTCAGATCGACCGGCTCGGGCAAGCTCATGCCAGCCGGGCCAGGCTGCGGTCGAGGCGGTCCAGCAGCTGCCGCACCTCGCGCCGGCGGATCACCAGGGGCGGCACGAAGCGCACCACCTGCGGCCCTGCCGGCACCAGCAGCAATCCCTCGGCCATCGCTTCACGAACCACATCGGCCGCCGTGGCCCCCCCCTCCCGCAGCAGCAGACCCTGGATCAAACCCAGACCCCGCACACCGCTCAGCAGGCCTGGATGGCGGGCCACCCGCTGCAGCAGGCCTTCCCTGAGCTGTTCGCCGCGGGCCTGCACATGGGCCAGCAGCTCCCGCCGTTCCAGTTCGGCGGCGACGGTGAGGGCGGCCCGACAGGCGAAGGGGTTCCCGCCGAAGGTGCTGGCGTGGTCGCCGGGTTCGAACACCGCCGCCGCGGTCTTGACCGCCAGGGCACCGATGGCATGGCCGCCCCCCAGGCCCTTGGCGAGGGTGATGGCGTCGGGCTCGATCCCGAGATGCTCATAGCCCCAGAGCCGACCGGTGCGGCCCATCCCCACCTGCACCTCGTCGAGGATCAGCAGCAGCCCCCGTTCGTCACACAGCTGCCGCAGCCCCTTAAAGAACTGGGGATCCCCCGGCACCACGCCCCCTTCCCCCTGCACCGGCTCGATCAGCACCGCCACCGCCCTGCCGTCGTGGCGGTCGATGGCGGCCCTGGTGTCGTCGAGATCGTTGTACAGAAAGTGGTCGAAACCTTCCGGCAGCGGCTCAAAGCCGCGGTGGTACTTCGTCTGGCCGGTGGCGGTCACAGCGGCCAGGGTGCGGCCATGGAAGCTGGCCCGGGCCGAGAGCACCACCGGTCGGTCGACACCGCGACGGCAGTGGCCGTACTTGCGCGCCAGCTTGATGGCGGCCTCATTGGCTTCGGCGCCTGAATTGCAGAAAAACACCTGGTCGGTGCAGCTGCGGTCGGTGATCCAGCGGGCCAGTTCCTCCTGTTCCTCGATCCGGTACAGGTTCGAGACGTGCTGCAGGCGCCGCAGCTGCCGGGTGAGGGCCTTGCGCAGCACCCGATCGCTGTGGCCCAGGGTGCAGGTGGCAATGCCGGCGACGCAGTCGAGATGGCGGCGACCCTGGTCATCCTCCACCCAGCAGCCCGACCCCTTGACCAGGGTGAGGGGCAGGCGTCCGTAGGTGGCCATCACGGCCGAGGGGGGGGCGCTCACAGGGGTCGTGCACCGGGCTGCTTCCACCGTAAAGTCACACCAACGGGGGCATGGCGGAATTGGTAGACGCAGCGCACTCAAAATGCGCCGGCTTCGGTCTTGTCGGTTCGAGTCCGACTGCCCCCATCAACGGCCTCAGACGTGCTGACGCACGATCGAGGCACCGACGCTGTTGAGCTTCCCTTCGAGGTCGTCGTAGCCCCGATCGAGGTGCTGCAGACCCTGCACGTGGGTGGTGCCATCCGCGGCCAGGCCCGCCAGCACCATGGCCGCTGCGGCCCGCAGGTCGCTGCCGGTGACCGGGGCGCCGCTGAGCTGGCTCACCCCTTCGACAAACGCCGTGTTGCCCTGGGTGCGGATCGCTGCGCCCATCCGCTGCAGCTCACCCACGTGCTGCAGACGGTTCTCGAAGATGGCCTCGGTGATGACACTGGTGCCGCTGGCGGTGGCCAGCAGGCTCATGAACGGGGCCTGCAGATCGGTGGGGAAGCCAGGGAAGGGTTGGGTGCGCAGGTCGACGGCACGGATGGTGTCGGCGCTGATCGTGAGCCCCACACCGTCGGGATGGATGCTGCAGCCGGCTTCTTCGAGCTTGCTGATGACCGCCCCAAGATGCTCGGGGATCACCGGGGTCACCCGCAGGGTGGAGCGGGTGATGGCGGCGGCCAGCAGGAGGGTGCCGGCTTCGATGCGGTCGGGGATCACGCGGTAGTCGGCCCCATGCAGGCGGGGCATGCCCACGATGGTGATGGTGGGGGTGCCGGCACCGCGGACCTTGCCACCCATGGCGATGAGCAGGCCCGCGAGATCGATGACCTCAGGCTCCTGGGCCGCGTTGTCGATGATCGTTTCGCCATCGGCGAGGGCGGCGGCCATCATCAGCGTCTCGGTGGCGCCAACACTGGGACAGTCGAGATGGATGCGACCGCCGGTCAGGCGGTGACCACGGCCGGGAACCACCGCCGAGACGACGCCATGCTCGATCGACACCTGGGCGCCGAGGGCCTTGAGACCCTTGACGTGCTCCACCACGGGGCGGGCGCCGATCTTGCAGCCCCCCGGCAGGGGAACGCGGGCCACACCCAGGCGGGCCAGCAGGGGTCCGATGCAGAAGAAGCTGGCCCGCAGGCTGTTGACCAGCTCATAGGGGGGTGACGACTGGCTCAGGCTGGAGGCCTGCAGTTCGATGCTGTCGCCGCTGCGCTCGCTGCGGACTCCCAGGGCGGCAAGAATTTCAGCCATGCCGGCGATGTCCGACAGGGCGGGCATGTTGCGCAGGCGCAGGGGATCCTCGGTGAGCAGCGAGGCGGCCATGAGCACCAGGGCAGAGTTCTTGGCACCGCTGACCCGCACCTCACCTTCCAGACGACGTCCACCCCGCACTTCGAGTTGGGGGATCAGGGCTGACGTGGTCGGAACGGTGAGGAGATTGGTCATGGGTCTGCTAAGGCGTCCGACTTGGCCACATCTTGACAATCAAACCTGAGACCGTCTAGACGGCCGGCCCCTGAAGTGTCTCGCTTCCCATGCTGGCGGCTGTGGTCCGGAGACACGCGATGGGGTATGGTCCATGAATGGCCGGCCTGGGCAACTGCTCCAGCACCTGCCGACGCCAGCGGATGTGGCGGAATTGGTAGACGCGCTAGTTTCAGGTACTAGTGGCAGCAATGTCGTGGGAGTTCAAGTCTCCCCATCCGCATCGTCCATTCATCATCAGCCGCCTGCATGGGGCGCTGACAGGCGCTGATCGTCCCCTGTTCATCACAGGGTCAGGTCACGATTCGTGACATTGGACCGTGGCCCGGGGACTGAATCTTCGCCATTATTTCAAGGTCTCGTTCCGTTCGGACCCAGCCCCGTGATCGTTCTCAAAATCGCCAACGCTTCAGAGCTGGTGGCGTCCAAGGTGGGCAAGTTCCTGGAAAGTCTCACCCCCGATTCGCTGGACGAGGCCAAGGTGGAGGAAGAGGTGCTCAAGAAGCTGGTCGAAAACCTCCGACTCGAAGGCATCCGCGGTTCGGTGGCCTCTGTAAAGGGGCTCGACCTCACCTCGGAGGGGCTCACCTTGAAGCAGGACCTGCACCTGCGCCGCTTTTCGGAGATCTGACCCTGGCCGTTCCCGGTGCCGACATCCTCAGTTCCCGCCGCAATCCCCTGGTCGCCCGGGTGCGGGAGCTGCACCAGCCCCGCGGGCGGCGGGAGCAGGGGCTGATCCTCCTCGAGGGCACCCACCTCGTGCAGGAGTGCCGCCGCGGGGGATTGCAGCCTGAGTTGCTGGTGGCCACCCCCGACTGGTTCGCCGCCCATCCGCAGCTCGCCGGCGCCTGGCCCCGCCAGCCCGTCACCGCCGAGCTGCTCAGCGCCATGGCCAGCACCGACACCCCTGATGGGGTGCTGGCGCTGGTGGCCACTGCCGCCCTGCCAGCGCCGCCACCAGCGCCCCAGCCGGCGTCCTCTGGGCTCTGGCTGGCGCTCGATCGGCTTCAGGATCCCGGCAACCTCGGCACGGTGTTGCGCACGTCGCTGGCCAGTGGTGTCGGCGGCCTGTGGCTCGGGGGTGGTGCCGATCCCTGGCAGCCCAAGGTGCTGCGGGCCTCCGCCGGGGCCTCCCTGCAGCTGCCCCTCCGACGCCAGGAGGAACTGGTCTCCGTCGTGCTGGCGGCCGTGGAGGTGGGCTGGCAGGTGCTGGCGGCGGTGCGGGAGGGGGGGCAACCCTGCTGGGATGTGGACTGGCGACCGCCCAGCCTGCTGCTGCTCGGCAACGAAGGGGCCGGCCTGGCGCCGGAACTGCTGGCCATGCCGGAGGTGCGGCGGGTGTCGATTCCCCACGACGGACGGGTGGAATCCCTCAACGTGGCGGTGGCGGGGGGGGTGCTGATGATGGAACGCTGGCGGCAGGTGACCGCCGACAGGGGAGAATCGTCGGCAGCTGGGCTGGGCCGTTGACTGCGACTGGTGGTTCCGGGAACGGGGTGGATTTCGATGTGATCGTCATCGGCGCCGGTTATGGAGGCTTTGATGCCGCCAAGCACGCGGCCGACCTTGGCCTCAGCACCGCCATCGTCGAGTCGCGCGAGATGGGGGGCACCTGTGTCAACCGGGGTTGCGTGCCCTCCAAGGCCCTGCTGGCCGCCGCGGGCCGGGTGCGGGAGTTCGGCGATGCCGACCACCTCGCGGCTTTCGGGATCAAGGCCGGCCCGTTGCAGTTCGACCGTCAGGGCATTGCCGACCATGCCGCCCAGCTGGTGGCCACCATCCGCGGCAACCTCACCAAGACGCTCGAACGGGCCGGTGTGACGATCCTGCGGGGCGAAGGGCGCCTCGATGGGCCCCAGCGGGTGGCCGTGCGCGAGGCCAGCGGCATCGAACGGGTGCTCCGCGCCGGTGATGTGGTCATCGCCACGGGTTCTGATCCCTTCGTGCCGCCGGGCATCACCATCGATGGGGAAACGGTCTTCACCAGTGATGACGCCATCCGCCTGGCGAGCCTGCCCCCCTGGCTGGCCATCGTCGGCAGCGGGTACATCGGGCTCGAGTTCGCGGATGTCTACACCGCCCTCGGTTGCGAGGTGACGATGATCGAAGCCCTCGATCGGGTGATGCCCACCTTTGATCCCGACATCGCCAAGCTGGCGGCCCGTCGGCTGATCGAAGGGCGCGACATCGAGACGCGGGCCGGGGTGCTGGCCAGCCGCGTCATCCCCGGTCACCCCGTGCGCATCGAGCTGGTGGATGCCGCCAGTCGCGAACCGGTCGAGACCCTTGAGGTGGATGCTGTGCTGGTGGCCACCGGCCGTGTGCCGGTCAGCGCCAATCTCAACCTGGCATCGGTCGGTGTCGAGACCCAGCGGGGGTTCATTCCCGTCGACGATGGCCTGCGCGTGCTGGCCGGCGCTGAGCCCGTGCCCCACCTCTGGGCCGTGGGGGATGTGACCGGCAAGATGATGCTCGCGCACACCGCCGCGGCCCAGGGGATCGTGGCCGTCGAAAACATCGCCGGCGGTCAGCGGCAGATCGATTACCGCTCCATTCCGGCGGCCACCTTCACCCACCCCGAGATCGGTTCGGTGGGCCTGTCGGAGGCCGAGGCGCGCGCAGAGGCCGAACGGGAGGGGTTCGAACTGGGCAGCGTGCGCAGTTACTTCAAGGCGAACTCCAAGGCCCTGGCCGAACTCGAGAGCGACGGCATGCTCAAGCTGCTGTTCCGGCGTGACAACGGCGAGGTGCTGGGCGCCCACATCTATGGGCTGCATGCCGCCGATCTGATCCAGGAGATCGCCAACGCCATTGCCCGTCGTCAGTCTGTGCTCACCCTCGTGCAGGAGGTGCACACCCACCCCACCCTCAGCGAGGTGGTCGAAGCGGCCTACAAGCAGGCCGCCCACGCCGTCGCCCATTGAGGTCGCCCATGCAGATCCGTCGACGCCCCCCCAATCCCAGCGTGCGGGTGGCCCACCTCGAATACGGCATCCCCCACGAGGAGGAAGCGCCACGGCACATCCTCGAGCAGATCGTGTGGGAGAAGGACCGTGAGACGGCCCAGGCCCGGGAGCGGGTTTCCCTGGACAGCCTCAAGCAGCAGGTGCTGGAGCTGCCGCCACCACGGGACTTCGTGGCTGCCCTGCGGGCCTGTTGCCGCCGACCGGCGGTGATCGCCGAGATCAAGAAGGCCAGTCCCAGCAAAGGGGTGATCCGTGAACACTTCGACCCCGAAGCGATTGCCCGGGCCTACGGCGCCGGTGGTGCCAGCTGCCTGTCGGTGCTCACCGACCGCCCCTTCTTCCAGGGTGGATTTGATGTGCTCGTGGCGGTCCGTCAGGTGGTGGAGCTGCCGCTGCTCTGCAAGGATTTCATCCTCAGCCCCTACCAGCTCTATCAGGCCCGTGTGGCCGGCGCCGATGCGGCCCTGCTGATCGTCGCGATCCTCAGCGATCAGGACCTCACCTATCTGTTGCGGGTGGCCCATGGGCTTGGGCTGGCGGTGCTGATTGAGGTGCACGACAGCGAGGAGCTGGAGCGCGTGCTGGCGCTCCCCGTCTGGGCGGCGCCGGCGCAGGCCGCCACCACCCTGATCGGCATCAACAACCGTGACCTGACGACCTTCGAGACCGATCTCGCCACCACCGAGCAGCTCATGGCCTCCCATGGCGATCGGCTGCGCCGCTGTGGTGCGCTGCTGGTGAGTGAATCGGGTCTGTTCAACCGTTCCGATCTCGACCGCGTCCAGCAGGCCGGCGCCGACGCGGTGCTGGTGGGTGAAGCCCTGATGCGCCAGGACGATGTGACCGCCGCCCTGGAGACGCTGATCGGAGGTTGACGGGGGTTAAAGGGGGTTGACGGAGGGAATGGAGTGAGAACAGTGGGAGGAGATGAAGGGAGGAGGGAACAGAAGAAAACCCCCGCCGGACAGGGTCCGGACGGGGGCTCGACAGGTGGAAACGACGGAGGCGATCAGACCTTGCGGCTGTAGTACTCCACCACCAGCAGTTCGTTGATCTCGAGCGCCACCCACTCCCGCTCGCAGCCACCGATGACCCGGGCCGTCATCTTGGCCTTCTCGAACTCCAGGTGGGGCGGAATGTTGGCGAGGCCGGGGAACTCAAGGTTGGTTTCCGCCAGTTTGCGGCTCGGCTTGCGCTCCCGGATCGCCACCACGTCGCCCGAACGGCACTGGTAACTGGCGATGTCGACCACCCGGCCGTTCACGGTCACATGACCATGGTTGACCAGCTGTCGGGCGCCGGGGATGGTGGGGCCGAAACCAAGGCGGAAACACACATTGTCGAGGCGTCCTTCCAGCAGCTTGAGGAGGTTCGTGCCGGTGGAACCTTCCATGGCACGGGCCTTCTTCACGTAGCGGACGAGCTGCCGTTCAGAAACACCGTAATTGAACCGAAGCTTCTGCTTCTCTTCGAGACGGATGGCGTATTCGGAGCGCTTGCGACGGGCTTGGCCGTGCTGACCTGGTGGGTAAGACCGCTTGGCGGACTTACGGGTGAGACCGGGAAGGTCTCCCAAGCGCCGCGTCACCCTCAGTCGAGCACCGCGGTATCGAGACATGGAGTCAGAGAGGAGTCAGGATGGAACGATCCGACCCGAGGATTCCGCCGGTGTGCCGGGAAGAAAGGCCTGGGGCCGAATCTGTGATCCTAACCCGGCCGGGGCCTCAGCACCGGGGGCCCCTGGTGCGGTTGCTGCAGGCCCTGGTGCACCTGTACCGCTGGTTGATCTCACCCCTGCTCGGTCCCCCCCGCTGCCGTTACGTGCCCAGCTGCAGCGCCTACGCCCTCGAAGCCCTCGAAGCTCATGGGGCCTGGCGGGGCAGTGTGCTCACCCTGCAGCGGCTGTTGCGATGCCATCCCTGGGGCGGCTCGGGATTCGATCCTGTGCCCCGTGCCTGAAGGGTCGTTGCTGGTGCTGGTCACCCGTCGGGGGTGCTGCCTCTGCGAAGGCCTGGCCGAGCGGCTCGCTGCCCTTGGACCGGCCCTGCCGCTGCCCCTGCAGGCCGTCGATGTGGATGGCGATCCGTCGCTGCTGGCCCGTTTTGACCTCGAGGTGCCGGTGCTGCTGCTGCGGCAGGCGGGTGGTCCCGACCGGCTGCTGCCGCGGGTTCCCCCCCGGCTGGCAGGGGACCGACTGGCGGAATGGTTGCGCGGGCGGATTTCGGAGCCAAAAACCGCCTAGAACGGCCCCCATCCGCAGCATCGGCCGACGATGACCTCCGCTGCCCCGCAGCCGACCCCCGCCGTCCGACTGCATGCACTGCTCAGGGACGCTGGTCTGCCGGTTCCCTCCGGCCTGCCGGATCCTTCGGTCACAGCCGTCAGTGCCGATTCCCGACGGGTGGCACCGGGCACCCTGTTCGTGGGGCTGCCCGGCGGCCGCGTCGACGGAGGGTCGTTCTGGCCTGCGGCGCTGCAGGCCGGCGCCAGTGCCGCCGTGATCGGCCCGGCCGCCGCCGCCCTGGCCCCGCCCGGACCGAAGGATCCCGTGCTCGTGCTGGCAGATCCCCTCGCCGAGGCGGCGGGCCGCCTGGCGGCGGCCTTCTGGGGCTTCCCGAGCACCGGGCTGAAGCTGGTCGGCGTCACCGGCACCAACGGCAAGACCACCACGACCCACCTGATCGAGCATCTGGCCAGCACCGCCGGCTGGCCGGCGGCCCTGTTCGGGACCCTCGTCAACCGCTGGCCCGGCCGCACGCTCACCGCCTCCCACACCACACCGTTCGCCGACCAGCTGCAGGCCGAACTGGCCCAGGCCGTGGCGGCGGGGGTGCGGCTGGCGGCGATGGAGGTCAGCTCCCATGCCCTCGATCAGCAACGGGTCGCCGGCTGCCGCTTCGCGGGGGCTGTCTTCACCAACCTCACCCAGGACCATCTCGATTACCACACCGATCTCGACAGTTACTTCCAGGCCAAGGCCCGGCTGTTCGAGCCTTCCCTGCTGGCGGGCCGAGCTGTGGTCAATGTTGACGATGCCCACGGCCGCCGGCTGGCGTCCCGGCTGGGGGACCAGTGCTGGCGCAGCTCCCTCGAGGATTCGACAGCCGAGCTGACCATGACCGACCTGCGCATGTCGGCGGCCGGCGTCGAGGGAACCATCGTCACCCCCGTCGGCTCAGCACCGTTCCGCTCTCCGCTGGTCGGCGGTTTCAACCTGATGAATGTGCTGCAGGCGGTCGGGGTCCTGTTGCAGCAGGATCTCCCCCTCCCAGTGTTGCTGGAGGGGTTGGCCTCGTTCCGTGGGGTTCCCGGTCGCATGGAACGGGTGGCTGGACGGGCCGATCAACCGGCGGTGGTCGTCGACTACGCCCACACCCCCGATGCCCTCGACAACGCCCTGCGGGCCTGTCGTCCCTTCACCGACCGGCAGCTGATCTGCGTCTTCGGCTGCGGCGGCGACCGTGACCGGGGCAAACGGCCGCAGATGGGGGCCATCGCCGCCCGCCTGGCGGACCGGGTGGTGGTCACCTCCGACAACCCCCGCACCGAGGACCCGGCCCGGATCCTCGACGATGTGGCCGCCGGCATTCCCGCCGGCACGGCGCTGGTGGTCGAGGCCGACCGACGCCAGGCGATTCAGGGGGCGATCGCGGCGGCGGCTGCCGGTGACCTGGTGCTCATCGCCGGCAAAGGTCACGAGGATTACCAGATCCTGGGCAGCGAAAAGATTCACTTCGACGACCGGGAGGAGGCAGCAAGGGCTCTGGCCACGGAAAGCTCCCCCTGAACGTTTCGGCCGGTAAGGTCCGGGCCATCGACGTGTCTTCGCCGCCATGGCCCAGGGGCCTTCCCTCTCGCGACGTTTTCTTGCCGAACTGTTCGGCACCTTCTGGCTGGTTTTCGGTGGTTGCGGCAGTGCCGTGCTGGCCGCCGTCTTCCCCTATGAC
>CAZWFG010000027.1:13276-18154 GCA_964632245.1 uncultured Synechococcus sp.
CTGGTGCTGATTCACCTCATCAGCATCCCCATCACCAACACTTCGGTGAATCCGGCCCGCAGCACCGGCGTGGCCGTGTGGATCGGCGGTGATGCCATCGGCCAGCTGTGGCTCTTCTGGGTGGCGCCGATCGTGGGGGCTCTGCTGGCCGGCTGGGTCTACCGCAACCTGCTCGACGAGCCCCAGCGCGACGCCTGATCAGGGTTTCCTTCAGCCCACCTGCTCCTGACGTCGCAGCCACGACCACACCAGGGCCGCCACGGCGCTCGGGAGCAGCAGCCACCACAGCCGCTGGCGATCAGGACGCCGCATCACCTGGTGTTCGACGTCCTTGGCTGCGGCGTAGGGCGAATCCTTGACCGTTTCGGGGTTCACCTTGCCCCCCCCCGGCACGCCGACCGGGACCGCCGGGGTCTCGGTGCCGTCCTTGGCCGAGGCATACGGTGATTCCTTGACCGCCTGGGGATCCCTGGTGCCTCCACCCGGTGTGGCCACCCCAGGCTCCTGGGCCAGGGCCGGCACCGACAGGGACAGCACCAGCGCCGCCATGGCGGTCAGCGGCAGACGCGAACGCAGCATCGAACGTCAGTCTCTGGCTGCAGGCTAGAAATGACCGGCCGGACCAGGCCTCAGATCCTCACGCCATCTTCCGCATCGAGGTGCGGTTCAGAAGTCTCATCTTCTTCCTCCTCGGAGAGGCTGTCGGCGACGAATTCGATCAACCGCAGCAGGGCCTGGCGATTGCCCGCGGCCTGTTCGGCCAGCAGTTCGCGGATGTGGCGCAGGGGCAGACCGAATCCAAGCAGGATGGTCATCAGGCGAAACTCGGCTTCCGGCTGCGAGCCCTCCAGGGCATCGTCGACCAGTTCTTCTGCCAGGGCAAAACCGTTCCAGAGCACCACGCCGGCTTCTTCAGCGGGTTCAATCCGGGAGAGGGGATGCACAAACCGCCGACCGTGATCAGGCACCATCAAGCAGGCTGGGCGGCGTCACCTTAGGCGGTCTGGCCCGAGCTCAGCAGCGCGTCGAGCTGCGTGATCAGGGCGTCAATGTCCCCATCGGTGGTCACCACATGGGTGCAGGCCCGCAGACAGGGAGGATCGGCCAGCATGCGCAGATGCAGGCCCCGCCGGGCCAGGGCCGTCACCAAGCGCTGGGGATCATGGCCTGGCACGGTGAAACTCACGAGGCCGCTGGCCGGCGGGACGTCCTGAAACAGGGGCTCCACCCCCGCCCGATCCCGCAGCCCCTGCCAGAGCTGCTGGCTGCGTCGGCGAATCTCGATGTCCCGGGCGATGTCGGTGCCGCAGCCCTCCAGTGCCGCCAGGGCGGCCCGCAGGCCAGCACCCAGCGGCAGGCAGCTGGTGGCCACCTCAAACCGGCGGGCGTCGGCATGCCAGGGGCTGTCCCCCTGGCCCTCATCGGCAAGACTGCGCCAGCCGATCAGGGTGGGGCTGGCCGTTGCGAGCAGCCGCTGCGACAGCACCACGCCCCCCAGTCCTTCGGGTCCGCAGCACCATTTGTGGCCGGTGAAGGCATAGATGTCGGCCCGGTCTGGCCCCGCCCCCAGGGCCAGGCTGCCCATGGCCTGGGCCGCGTCCACCAGCAGCCAGGGATGCAGGGGATGCACCGCCATTCGGTCGGCCACCGCCTCGATGGGCATCGGCATCCCCGTGTTCCAGAGCAGATGGGAGAGGGCCACAAGGCGTGTGCGGGGCTGCAGCTGTTCCTCGAGGGAAGCCAGCACATCCGCATCACTGCGGGCCCTCTGAACCGGAAACCGATCAACGTGGAGGTCGTGGCGCCGGGCCAGCTCCATGGCTGCAGCCACCACCCCTGGATGTTCGGCATCGGAGAGCAGGAGCCGCTCACCGGCCTCGAAGGGCAGCCCCCACAGGGGCAGAACGCAACCACTGGTCACGTTCTCCGTGAGGGCGACCCGATCGGCGGACACCCCACACCAGCGGGCCAGGGTCGCGCGCAGATCCGCCGTTTCCCGGGCCATCCAGGGGAAGGCGTCGCTGCCGAAGGGGCCCAGGGACTGGAGGGTGTGCCAGCTGTCGACCATGGCCTGCAGGGCGCTGTCCGGCAGGGGGCCCTGGCCGCCGTAATTCAAGTAGACCTTGCCCTTCAGGGCGGGCAGCTGGTCCCGCAGGGCGCCGATGGCGGTGGGATCGACGTTCAGAGCACCTGGCCCACCGCGACGGCGGCGATGGCGGAGAAGAGGGTGATGCCGAGGGCCGTGAGCGGTGACTGGCCCTGGGCCACGGCAAGGCTGGTCACCACTCCCGCCCCCAGGGCGGCGACGGCCAGCTGATTGGTCAGCTCGGAGCGCTGGGGAGGCAGGGACACGGCCGGTCGGTGACTCGTCAGACCCTAGGGAGAGGTGTCGCGGAGCACTTGACGGCCGGCGCGGTTCGTTACTCGTCGTGGGAGTTCGTAAAGCTCCGCAATCTTCCGGCCGGCCGGGCCCGTCCCTCGGCCGCCCAGCGCTGCAGGGCCGCCAGCGATTCCCGTGCCGTGCGGCTGAGGGGAATCAGGTCGCTGGCGGCCGCCACCAGGTCGGCCTCCTCAAACTCCCGTCCCTCGCTGAAAGCCGTCAGCATCGCTTCCAGCACGATCTGCTCCAGCTCAGCCCCCGAGAACCCCTCGCAGCGGTCCACCAGGGTGTCGAGCGGCAGGGCATGGTCGGGCCGCCGGCGCCGCAGCTGCAGATCCAGGATCTGGCGCCGTTCGTCGGCATTGGGCAGATCGAGCAGAAAGATCTCATCGAAGCGACCCTTGCGCAGCAGCTCCGCCGGCAGGTGATCGATGGCATTGGCCGTGGCCACCACAAACACCGGACTGGTCTTCTCGGCCATCCAGGTGAGCAGGGTGGCCAGCACCCGCTGGCTCGTGCCGCCGTCGCTGCGGCCATCGAACCCGAAGCCCTTGTCGATTTCATCGATCCAGAGGATGCAGGGGGCCATGCCCTCCACCGTGCGGATCATGTCGCGGGCTCGGGCCTCACTGGCCCCCACCAGCCCGGCGAACAGGCGGCCCAGGTCGAGGCGCAGCAGCGGCATCGACCAGTCATGGGCGATGGCCCTGGCGGTGAGCGATTTGCCCGTGCCCTGGGGCCCCACGAGCAGCACCCCCCGCGGTGGCGGCAGTCCATAGGCGCGGGCTTCGGCACCGAAGGCCCCCCGCCGGCGCTCAAGCCACTGCTTCAGCTGATCGAGGCCACCGATGTCGGCCCGGCTCGCCTGGCTCGGGGTGTACTCGAGCAGATCGCTGCGGGCCAGGGCCAGGCGTTTCTCCTCCAGCACGTCCTCGAGGTCGGCGGCTTCGAGGCCCCCATGGCGCACCAGGGCGCGGGCAGCCAGCTGGCGGATGCGTTGTTCGGGCAGGCCGCGGCAATTGCTGGCCAGAGTGTCGAGGGTGTCCGCCTGCAGCGGTGCCCCGGCCGCCTGGGCCAGGCTCTGCAACAGCATGCGGATTTCGCCATCGTCCGGCAGGGGCAGGTCCAGCACCGTGACGCTGGCCTCCAGTTCCCGGGGCAGCTGGGCCTCGGGGGCCGAGATCAGCAACGTGCGTCCCTGCCGCCGCAGGTCAACGGCAAGGTTGCGCAGGCGCCGGCACACGGCGCTGTCTTCCACGTACCGATGGAAGTCGAGCAGCAGCAGCAGGGCGGGCTGCTGATCGGGCAGCAGGTCGAAGAGATCCAGGGCCTGCAGCGGCTGCCGGGCCGCCTTGCCTCCATGGTTGGGCAGCCCCTGCAGGCCGGCCACCATGTCCCAGCGCAGCAGGGGGCGCTGGTCGAGCCCGCGGGCGACCTGTCCAAGAAGCCGCAGCAGCCGTTCCTCTTCCTGCTGCCGGATCCAGAGGATGGGGGTGCGGCTGCGGATGAGCAGATCCAGCTGGGCGACCCAGGCCGTCATCGATCCTCGTTGCGCTGCAGCGTCTGCAGGGCCTGCCAGCGGGGATCCAGCGGCTCATCCCCTGCGGCATTGGTCAGCAGGCCCGGGCAGTCGTCACGGCAGAGACAGCGCAGGGGCTGCACCAGGCTGAGCTGCTCGAAGAGCCAGTGCTCGGGATCAAAGCTGCCGTGGGGGTCAAGGCTGTCGAGGGGGAGCTCGTTGCCGCCGTCCAGCACGATCTCCACCGGTGCTTCGCCGGTGTCGCCAGGCTCCTCGAGGCCGATCCATTCCTCCGCCTCGGCCACCAGGGGCACGGCCACGGGCTGGAGGCAGCGATCACATGGGCGCTCAATGGTCGTCCTGGCCTCGCCCCGCACCCGCAGCTGACTGCCCTGGTGCCACACCTGCAGCCAACCGGAGACCGGTTCCAGGCTCTGCAGCTCCTGCAGCCGCTGGGCCACGGTCCAGCGGCGACCGTCAGGCAGCAGCCGCAGGTCGGCCACCGGCACCGGCCTCAGGTTCGGAGACGCGTTCACGGTGACTCAGCGTTTGCCGCGGGGCTCGAAGGGGAGCCGTTCGCTGCTCACGGCAGCGGCATCGGCCACCACCGTCTGCTGGGCCAGCTGCTGATCGAGGATCGTCTGCAGATTGTCCGGCAGGGGTTCGCGGATCAGCAGAAACGTCTGCAGGGCCTGAAAGACGTTCGCCACCACCATGTAAAGCAGCACGCCCGCCGGCAGGGGGAAGAACAGGAACATGCCGGTGATCATCACCGGGGTGATCCGGTTGGCCGTGGCCTGCTGAGGGTTGGCGGGCATCCCCCAGCCGGAGAGCACCTGGGACAGGAAGAGGCTGATGCCGAAACCGGCCACCAGTCCGGCGATGTCCCAGTTCACCTGACCGTCGGTGAGGAAGCCCACCTGCCCCAGGGCCTTGATGAACAGGAAGCCGCTGCGGGCCGCCAGGCCGGGGATCTTGG
>CAZWFG010000028.1:0-17650 GCA_964632245.1 uncultured Synechococcus sp.
GGTCAGCACACCGAAGATGACCGGTACACCGGTGTCGCGGCTGACCGCCGCCACACCCTTGCTCACTTCGGCCACCACCACATCGAAATGGGGCGTGTCGCCGCGGATCACGGCGCCGAGGGTCACCAGCACGTCGTAGCGGCCGCTGCGGGCCAGTTGCTGGGCGATCAGCGGAATCTCGAAGCTGCCCGGCACCCACGCCACATCAAGCTGGGGGCTCTCGGGGCCCACATCAATGCCATGACGACCCAGGCAGTCGAGGCAGCCGCTGAGCAGCCGACCGGTGACAAGGTCGTTGAAGCGAGCCACCACAACGCCGATCCGCAGGGCGGCCGTGTCGGTGAAGCGGCCTTCGAAGACGGTCAAGGGATCAGACCACGAAAAGGCTCATGCCCCAGTTGACCAGCACGAGGGCCACCCACACCAGGCCCCCCACCAGGATCAGACGGTTGGAGCGGCCGCTGTCCTCGTTGCTGGCGTACAGGACTGGAACGGCCACGATCAGCACGAACGACGCCACCACCAGGGCCAGGACGGTGAGGGTGTTGAGGATCTGCATGGCGGAGCGCGATCGTCGGCAACTGGCACGCCGCATTCTTCCATGCGGCGACGACCCTGCGGCGGGCCGCTTCACAGCTTGTGGCCATCGCCTGGATCGCGGCCCCGGGGGCTGCCTAGCATCGCGGCCGCACTTGCAAGGGCCGTGGCCGTCCAGGGCAGCCTGTTTCCTGACCCGCCTGCGGGGTCGGACCAGCCCGGGGAGGCGCCCGTTCAGCCCGTGGAGGTCCCCGTGCGTCGCCGCCGTCATCCGGGGACGAGGACCGCTCAGCCACGGGATGAGAGCTCTGAGCACGTAGACGAGGAGGGGGGCCAGGGGACCCTGCCCTCCCCCCACGAGTCAGACCTCCCCCGTTGGCATCGCCACGATCTGGTGCCGCCGGAGGCGCTCACACCGATGCTGCGCCACTACGTCGAAATCAAGGCGGCCCATCCGGAGCGGGTGCTGCTTTACCGCCTCGGTGACTTCTTCGAATGCTTCTTCGAGGATGCCCTGCTGGTGTCGCGGACGCTGGAGCTGACCCTCACCGGCAAGGACGGTGGTCGCGCCGTTGGACGGGTGCCCATGGCGGGCATTCCCCACCATGCCGCCGAGCGCTACTGCGCCGAGTTGGTGCGTGGTGGCCATGCGGTGGCCCTCTGTGACCAGCTCGAGACGGCGCCGTCAAAGGCTGGCGCCCTGCTGCAACGGGCGGTGACCCGCGTGCTCACCCCCGGCACCGTGCTGGAGGAGGGGTTGCTGCCCGCCCGCAGCAACAACTGGCTGGCGGCCGTCGTCACCGTCTCCGAGGGCCCCTGGGGGCTGGCCGTGGCCGATGTTTCCACAGGCGAGTTCCGCCTCGTGGAGGGACCCGACCCAGGCACCCTGCGCGAGGAGCTGCAGCAGCTCGATGCGGCCGAAGTGCTGCTGCCGGGGGAGGGGCCCCTGCCGGAGTGGCTGCCCGAACGGCTGCGCTGCACCCGGCCGGGGCGCACCGCCTTCGAGCGGGGGGCGGCCGACCGCTGCCTGCGCCAACGCTTCGGTCTGGCCACCCTTGATGGCCTTGGTCTGGCGGCCTGCCCCCTGGCCCTGCGGGCAGCCGGTGGCCTGGTCGCCTATCTCGACGACAGCCAGCCCGGCCAGACGGTGCCGCTGGACCGACCGCTGCTGCGCACCGGTGTGGATGCCCTCGCCGTGGATCCCCAGACCCGCCGCAACCTTGAACTCACCGCCACCCAGCGCGATGGCCAGTTCGCCGGCTCCTTGCTCTGGGCCATCGACCGCACCCTCACCGCCATGGGGGCCCGCTGTCTGCGGCGCTGGCTTGAGGCGCCGCTGCTCGACCTCGAGGCCATCGAGGAGCGCCAGGAGACCATCGCCCTGTTCGTGGACCAGCGGCCCCTGCGCCAGGCCATCCGCCGCCTGCTGCGGCCCATGGGCGACCTTGAACGCCTGGCCGGTCGCTGCGCCGCCGGCAGTGCCGCCGCCCGCGACCTCAATGCCATCGCCGACGGGCTTGAACGGCTGCCGGCCCTGGCGGAGCTGCTGGCAGATGCCGCCCGCGGGCCCTTGGAGCCCCTGGCGGACCGTGACAGCAACCTTGAGGCCCTGGCGGCGACGATCCGCCATCGGCTGGTGGACCAGCCACCGTCGACCCTGCTGGAGGGCGGCCTGATCCACGACGGTGTCGATGAGGAGCTGGATGATCTGCGCAACCGCCTGGATGAACAGCAGAACTGGCTGGCGGAGGTCGAACGGCGTGAACGGCAGGCCAGCGGCAACGCCAACCTGCGGCTGCAGTTTCACCGCAGCTTCGGCTACTTCCTCAGCGTCAGCCGGGCCCGGGCGGCGCGGGTGCCGGATCACTGGATCCGGCGTCAGACCCTGAGCAATGAGGAGCGGTTCGTCACCCCGGAACTCAAGGAGCGGGAGGGGCGGATCCTGCAGCTGCGCAGCCGCTGCCATCAGCAGGAGTACGACCTCTTCAGCGCCCTGAGGACCGAGGTGGGGGAGCTGGCCGCTCCGATCCGTGCCGCGGCCCGGGGGGTGGCTGCCCTTGATGCCCTCTGCGGCCTGGCGGAACTGGCGGCCACCCAGGGCTACTGCCGGCCACAGCTGGAGCGCAGCCGCCGTTTCGAGGTGCAGCAGGGCCGCCATCCGGTGGTCGAGCAGCTGCTCGTGGACACGGCCTTCGTGGCCAACGACGTGGCCCTCGGCGCCGGGAAGGCCCCCGACCTGATCGTGCTCACGGGGCCCAACGCGAGCGGCAAGAGCTGCTACCTGCGCCAGATCGGTGTGCTGCAGCTGCTGGCCCAGATGGGCAGCTGGGTGCCGGCCCAGCGGGCCTGCATCGGTCTCGCCGATCGGGTGTTCACACGCGTGGGGGCCGTCGATGACCTGGCCAGCGGCCAGTCCACCTTTCTTGTGGAGATGGCTGAAACGGCCAACATCCTGCGCCACGCCAGCGACCGTTCGCTGGTGCTGCTCGATGAGATCGGTCGTGGCACCGCCACCTTCGACGGTCTCTCGATCGCCTGGGCCGTGGCGGAACATCTGGCCCAGGTGCTGCGGGCCCGCACGGTGTTCGCCACCCACTACCACGAGCTCAATGCCCTGGCGGCCGAACTGGCCAACGTCGCCAACGCCCAGGTGCTGGTGGAGGAGCACCCCGAGGGCCTGCGGTTTCTGCATCGCGTCATCCCCGGGGGGGCAAGCCGCAGCTACGGCATCGAGGTGGCGCGGCTCGCCGGGGTGCCATCCACGGTGGTGAACCGGGCGAGGCAGGTGTTGCAGCGCATCGAGGCCGGTCAGCCGCCGTCCAGCTGAAGCCGGTCGAGCCAAGCCCGCCGCAGCAGGGCATTGACCGCCGCCGCCGCCAGGCCGGCGCCGCCGCGGCTGCCCTCCAGCCGGATCTGGGGCAGGCCGCTGGCCGCCAGCCGCCGCTTGCTCTCAGCCACCCCCACGAACCCCACCGGCATCCCCACCACCAGGGCAGGGCGGCACTGGCCCGTCGCCGCCAGACTGAGAAGCCGCTCAAGGGCCGTGGGGGCGCTGCCCACGAGCACCACCGCCCGTGGGTGCGCCTCCAGGGCCGCCGCCATGCCCGCAGCGCTGCGGGTGTCATCCCGCGCCGCCTGGGGTGGGGCCCAGTCGAGCACGCTCGCCACGGTGTTGCCGAAGCAGCGCCGGGCCATCGGTGCCACCGCTGCTGCCGCCATGGCGGTGTCCGTGAGGATCACCGCGCCTGCGGCCAGCGCCTCGAGTCCGGCCCTGCAGGCGCCGGGGGAGAAGCGCAGCAGCGGGGCCAGGCCGGGATCGCCACCGCTGTGCACCACCCGCACCAGCACGTCGTGCTCGGCCGCCGGCAGCCCCGTGGCGCCCAGCCAGCCCTGGATCCGTCGCACGCTTTCCGTGAAGATCGGATGGTCCATCGGGTCAGGCCATGCCAGTCCATCTCTACTGGGGGGATGACGAGGCCGCCCGGGAGCGGGCGGTCGATGCGCTCATTGCCCGGGTGGTGGACCCGGCCTGGCAGAGCCTCAACCTGAGCCGGCTGGACGGCCGCGACCCGGACCAGGCCCTGGGGGCCCTGGCCGAGGCCCGCATGCCACCCCTCGGCGGTGGGGCCAGGGTGGTGCTGCTGCAGGCCAGCCCCTTCGCCGAACGCTGCCCTGCCGACCTGGCCGAGCGGCTCGAGGCGGATCTGGCCCTGGTGGCCGAGGACTGCCATCTGGTGCTGACCAGCAGCGGCAAGCCCGATGCCCGCCTGCGCACCACCAAGGCCCTGCGGGCCGTGGCCGAGGAGTGCAGCTTTGTGCTGCCCACCGTCTGGGATGGGGCCGGCCAGCGGCAGCTGGTGGAACGCATGGCCGCCGACCGGGGGCTGCGGCTCGAGCCCGGTGTCGCCGACGACCTGGCCGATGCGGTGGGCAGCGACAGCGCCCGACTGGCGATGGAACTCGAGAAGCTGGACCTGCATGCGGATGGTGGCCCCATCCGCCGGGATGCTGTGGCGGCCCTGGTGCAGGGCCACAGCCACACCAGCCTGCAGGTGGGTGAGGCGCTGCTGGAGGGGCAGCTGGGATTGGCCTTGCAGCAGCTGGATGATCTGCTGGCCGCCAATGAGCCCGCCCTGCGGATCGTGGCCGCCATCGTCGGCCAGCTGCGGGGTTGGTTGTGGGTGAGCCTGCTCGACCAGCAGGGCGAACAGGACGTGGCCGTGATCGCCAAGGCCGCCGGCATCGGCAATCCCAAGCGCATCTATGTGCTGCGACGGCAGCTGCGGGGCCGGGGGGCGGCCACCCTGCTGCCCCTGCTCGAGCAGATGCTCGAGGTGGAGCGCCTGCTCAAGCTGGGCGGCCGACCGGCGGAGGCCTTCCGCGACGGCCTGCTGCCCCTGGCCGCGCAGGGTCGATAATTCACGGTTGGCAGGTTCGCGGCAGATGGCGCTGCTGGTTCAGAAGTACGGCGGCACCTCCGTCGGCAGCGTCGAGCGGATCCGGGCCGTGGCACGGCGGGTGGCCGACACGCGCGCCGACGGCCATGACGTGGTGGTGGTGGTGTCGGCCATGGGTCACAGCACCGATGAGCTGATGGCCCAGGCCCTGGCCATCTCAGCCGAGCCGCCCCAGCGGGAGCTCGACATGTTGCTGGCCACCGGTGAGCAGGTCTCCATCGCCCTGCTGGCCATGGCCCTGCAGGCCGAAGGGGTGCCGGCGGTGTCGATGACCGGCCCGCAGGTGGGCATCGTCACCGAATCGACCCATGGTCGGGCCCGCATTCTTGAGGTGCGCACCGAGCGCTTGCAGCGGCGGCTGCAGGACGGGCAGGTGGTGGTGGTGGCCGGCTTCCAGGGCACCTCGGCCGGCAGTGGCGGCACCCCCGAGATCACCACCCTCGGCCGGGGCGGGTCCGACACCTCGGCGGTGGCCCTGGCGGCGGCCCTGGGGGCCGAAGCCTGTGAGATCTACACCGACGTGCCGGGGGTGCTCACCACCGACCCCCGCAAGGTGCCCGACGCCCAGCTGATGGAGCAGGTCTCGTGCGACGAGATGCTTGAACTGGCCAGCCTCGGCGCCGCAGTGCTGCATCCCCGGGCCGTCGAGATCGCCCGCAACTACGCCGTGCCCCTGGTGGTGCGTTCGAGCTGGACCGACGGTCCAGGCACCCGACTGTTCAGCCGCAGTGGCCGCCGGGTCGGTCGCGAGGGCCTCGAGCTGGGCAAACCGGTCGATGGCGCCGAGCTGCTCGAGCACCAGGCGGTGCTGGCCCTGGCCCATGTGCCCGACCATCCGGGGATGGCCGCCCGGCTGTTCGAGGCCCTGTCGAGCGAGGGGCTGAGCGTCGATCTGATCGTGCAGGCCACCCACGAGGGCAACAGCAACGACATCGCCTTCACCCTCGACAGTGCCGATCTGCCCCGGGCGGAAGCCGTCTGTCGGGCCCTGCTCGGGGCCCGCGGGGAACTGCGGGCCGAAGCCGGCCTGGCCAAGCTCAGCATCGCCGGCGCCGGCATCCTCGGCCGCCCCGGGGTGGCCGCCCGCTTGTTCGACAGCCTGGGACGGGTGGGCATCTCGTTGCGCATGATCGCCACCAGTGAGGTGAGGGTCAGCTGCCTGATCCAGGGGGACCAAGGCGACAAGGCCCTGCGCACAGCGGCCCAGGCCTTTGAACTGGAGGAGCACCAGCTGCATCACAATCCCGCCCCCGGCGGTGTGGGGGAGCCCGAGGTGCGCGGGGTGGCCCTCGACAACGGGCAGGCCCAGCTCACGGTCACCAACGTCCCCGATCGGCCCGGTTCAGCGGCTCAGCTCTGCCGCGTGCTGGCCGATGCGGGGCTGAGCCTCGACACGATCGTGCAGTCGGAGCGTCGGCGCCAGACCGCCGCGGGCCCCAGCCGTGACATTGCCTTCACCCTGCCCCGGGTCGACCGCGAGCGGGCCCGTGCCGCCCTGCAACCCCTGCTGCAGCAGTGGGGTGAGGCGGTGCTGGCGGAGGGCCCCGCCATCGCCCGTGTCAGCGCCGTGGGGGCCGGCATGCCGGCCACTGCCGGCACGGCGGCGCGCATGTTCCGCGCCCTGGCCGATGGTGGCGTCAACATTGAAATGATCGCCACCAGCGAGATCCGCATCAGCTGCGTCGTCGCCGAGGCCGATGGCATCCCGGCCCTGCGGGCGGTGCATGGGGCCTTCGGTCTGGGGGGGCAGCTGCGCCACCGGGCCGAAGGCACCGAAGCGCCTCAGGCCTGACCCACCAGCTTCTGCCGCAGCTGGCGGATGCGGTCCCGCAGGTTCGCCGCCTGCTCGAAATCAAGACGGGCCGCCGCCTCCTTCATGCGGTCCTCGAGCTGGCTGATCAGTTCAGGCAGCGCCTCCAGCGGCACGGCGTCCTGCTGCGCCTCCTCGACCGCCTCCTCGAGCTGGTCGTCATTCAGCTTCCGCGACAGTTCGAGGAACGCCAGGATCGGGTTATGGGTTGATTTCGTGCCCGCGGCCCTGGGGGTGATGCCGTGGCGCTCGTTGTAGGCCTCCTGGATTGCCCGGCGTCGTTCGGTCTCGCCGATCGCCTTGGCCATCGAGTCGGTGAGGGTGTCGGCGTAGAGCAGCGCCATCCCCTGCACATGGCGGGCGGCCCGGCCGATGGTCTGGATCAGCGACCGTTCCGCCCGCAGGAAGCCCTCCTTGTCGGCGTCAAGGATCGCCACCAGCGACACCTCCGGCAGGTCCAGGCCCTCCCGCAGCAGGTTCACCCCCACCAGCACGTCGTATTCCCCGCGGCGCAGATCTTGGATGATCTCGATGCGTTCGATCGAGTGCACCTCTGAATGCAGGTATCGAACCCGCACGCCGTTTTCGGCCAGGTAGTCGGTGAGGTCTTCGGCCATGCGCTTGGTGAGGGTGGTCACCAGCACCCGCTCTGACCGTTCCGCCCGTTCCCGGATCTCCCCCAGCAGGTCATCCACCTGGCCGTGGGTGGGTCGCACCTCCACTACAGGGTCCAGCACCCCGGTGGGCCGGATCACCTGTTCCACCACAGAGTCCTGACTGTGGGTCAGCTCCCAGTCGCCCGGCGTGGCGCTGACGAAGATCGTCTGTCGTGCCTTCGTCCAGAACTCGTCGGCCTTGAGCGGACGGTTGTCGGCGGCACTGGGAAGGCGGAACCCGTGGTCGATCAACACCTGCTTGCGCGAGCGGTCGCCGTTGTACATGGCCTGCAGCTGGGAACAGGTGACGTGGCTCTCGTCGATCACCAGCAGCCAATCCTCCGGGAAGTAGTCGATCAGGCACTCGGGTGGGGTGCCTGCCTCGCGGCCGGCCAGATGGCGGGCGTAGTTCTCAACACCGTTGCAGTACCCGACCTGCTGCAGCATTTCCAGGTCGTAGGTGGTGCGCTGTTCCAGCCGCTGCGCCTCCAGCAGACGACCTTCGAGCTGCAGTTGATCGAGCCGTTCCCGCAGTTCGGCGCGGATGGCGCCGATGGCACTGTCAAGCCGCTCTTTCGGGGTCACGAAGTGTTTGGCGGGATAGATGTTGATCGCCTCCAGGCTCTGCAGAATCTCGCCCGTGGTGGGATCGACGTAGCGGATGGCCTCGACTTCATCCCCGAACAGCTCGATTCGCACCAGCCGGTCTTCGTAGGCCGGGCCGATCTCGAGCACGTCCCCCTTCACCCGGAAACGTCCGCGGGCGATTTCGGTGTCGTTGCGGCTGTACTGGTTGTTGACCAGCTCGCGCAGGGAGCGGCGCAGGTCAAGACCATCACCCACGCGGAAAGGCACGGCGGCCTTGAGATATTCAGAGGGGATGCCAAGACCGTAGATGCAGCTGATCGATGCCACCACGATCACGTCGCGACGTTCGAACAGGGAGCGGGTGGCCGAGTGCCGCAACATGTCGATCTCTTCGTTGATCGAGGCGGTCTTGGCGATGTAGGTGTCCGAGACGGGCACGTACGCCTCGGGCTGATAGTAGTCGTAATAAGAGATGAAATATTCGACGGCATTGTGGGGGAAGAACTGGCGCAGCTCATTGCACAGCTGGGCTGCCAGGGTCTTGTTGTGGGCCAGCACCAGGGTTGGCCGGCCGGTCTTCGCGATCACGTTGGCGATCGTGAAGGTCTTGCCGGTGCCCGTCGCCCCCAGCAGCGTCTGAAAGCGCCGGCCGTTCTCGACACCATCAACGAGGCCGGCGATGGCCGTCGGTTGGTCGCCGCTGGGGCTGTAGGGGGCTTCGAGCGCGAAGGTCACGCCGGCGCACCGGGAGGGGACGCCGACTTTAGTCAGGTCGGACGGGTGGTGGTCAGGCCACCGGCGCACCGACGAGGCCGTGCATGGCGCGGGTATAGCTCACGTCCAGGCCCAGCAGGCGCAGCACGATCGTGCTGATGATGCTGTAGGCAAGGGCCCCGAGGATGGCGCTGAGGATGCCGTTCCTGAGCCGGAAGCCCTGGATCAGCCAGGCCGCCAGGGCGAACAGCAGGATCGTGATGAGCCAGTTGTAGAGCACGCTCACCGGCTGGATGAGACCACCCAGGCTGGTGAGGGCCCACGGGAGGGCCAGCAGGGCTTTGAGGGGCAGCACCAGCAAGGTGCCGAGCAGACCGATCACCGCTGCCGACAGCAGGGCGACCTGGAAGCTCTCCATCTCCACCCCCAGGGGCAGATAGGAGATGAGCAGGAGGATCAGGGCACGGATCGGCCACTGGATCAGCCAGAGAAGACCACCCATCGATCGGAAATGTTCGCCCCCGGAAGGTACCGGGATCCATCAGGGGGCATTGCGTCCCTTTCGGAAGGGTTCACCATTGCGCCGCATCCAGGAGCCGGATTCAGGAACCGGATCCTGGATGCGGATCCCGTCAGACCACCGCCGGGGTCGTGGCCGCGTCGAGGGCTTCCCGCAGGCTGCGCACCACGGCCACCATGGCCAGCTCATCGGTCAGACGGTTGACGGCAGAACCGACCCCGATGCCACTGGCGCCCGCAGCCAGGGCCAGCGGCACGGTGACTGCCGACAGCCCCGAGGCGCAGAGCACTGGCACGTCGACGGCGCGGCTGATGGCGTGGGCGGCGGCCAGGGTGGGGGCGGCCTTCTCGATCAGGCCGAGCACTCCGGGGCTGACAGGGCGGGCGCTGCAGCCGCCCTCGGTCTGGATCAGATCAGCGCCGGCGGCCACCAGGGCCACCGCCAGCCATTCCTGCTGATCAAGGGGCAGGCGGTGGGGGACGGTCACCGACAGGGGCACACCGGGCAGCAGCAGCCGGGTGCGGCGGGTCAGGGCGAGCACCTCCTCGGCCTCGAAGGTGCGCCCCAGGGGGTAAAAGCTGTCGTAGTTGCCGATTTCCACCAGCACAGCCCCCGCGGCCACGGCGGCGGGGAACAGCTCGGGATCCACGGCCGACACGGCCACCGGCACCCCGGAGGCTGCGGCAAGACGCACCAGGGTCGGGTCGCAGGCGATGTCGAGCAGATCCGCGCCGCCGGCGGCTCCGGCCCTCGCCACCCGATCCACGCTGGCGGCGTCGAAGTTCGCCAGCCCGGCGATCAGCTTGAACAGCCGCCGCTCGGCGAGGGCACGCTGCAGATGGCTTGGCAGGCTGGCGAGAGGGGACATGCCACGGAAAGACGCTTGAAACCGATTGTCCCATCCGGCCTCCGCCGCCCCTGGGGCCGCTGGCACCACCGACTCCATCGCCATCTGCGCGAGCGGCCGGCTCTGCTGCCCAGCGGGGAGCCGCTGCTGCTGGCGGTGTCTGGTGGCCAGGACTCGCTGGCGCTGCTGGCCCTGCTCCATGACCTGGCGCCGCTGCATCACTGGCCCCTGGCGGTGCTGCATGCCGACCACGGCTGGCATGCCGGCTCGGCCGCCGTCGCCGCCCATGTGGCCGCCCATTGCGCGTCCCTGGGGCTGCCCTGCCGGATCGTGCGGGCGGTTGAGCCGCCGCGGGGTGAGGCCGCCGCCCGTCGCTGGCGCTATGGCTGCCTGGAGCAGGAGGCCCGACGGTTGGGCTGCGGTCGCATCGTCACCGGCCACACCGCCACGGACCGGGCTGAGACCCTGCTGTTCCACCTGATCCGGGGCAGTGGGCTGCGCGGGCTGGCCAGCCTGCGGGCCTGCCGGTCCCTGGCCCCCGGTCTGACCCTGGTGCGGCCGCTGCTGGTCCTGCGGCGCGGCGACACCCTGGCCTGCTGCCGCGAGCTGGATCTGCCCGTCAGGATCGATCCGGCCAATGCCGACTGTCGCTACAGCCGCAACCGCGTGCGGTCAGAGCTGCTGCCGCTGTTGGAGGCCATCCGTCCGGGTGCCGAAGGTCGCCTGGCCGGCCTCGGGCAGGTGCTCGAGGATCTCGAGTCCAGTGAGGCGGCCCTCGAGGCGCTGGCGCTCACGGGCCTGGGCGGGGGCGATGGCCTCGATCTGGACCGTTGGTGCCGTCTGCCGTCGGCCCTGGCACGGCGGCTGCTGCACCGCTGGTTGCTGGACCACAGCGGCCTGGCCATCAGTGCGGCCACCCTGGCGGACGTGCAACGGCAGCTGCTCGCACCTGCCGGCCCCCGGGTGCTGCCCCTCCCGGCCGGCTGGCAGCTGCGGCGGGAGCCGCCCAAGCTGGTGCTCAGGCGCCCAGACCCCGATGACCTACAGCGCAGCGGAAGAGGCCTACCGGGACTGCCGCTTCCCGGAGGCCCTGGAGGCGGTGACCACCCACCTGCAACGCGAACCGGATGATCTGCGGGCCCTGCTGCTGCAGGCCTACATCCTGTCGTTCGGTCTCCAGGACGACGCTGGCGCCTGCGCCGTCTATCGCCGGGTGATCGAGCGGGCTGGAGCTGAGGGGGCCTACCGCGAACTGGCGGAGGAAGGGTTGCGGCAGTGCGGTGCCGCCGGCCCCAGCCCTGCGGCTTCGGCCGAGACCACCGTCATTCCGGTGTTGCCCCCAGACGACGTTGACGCTGTCGAGCGCCTGCCGGCCACCCCATGGCTGGCGGAGGATCCCCTGCTGGTGCCGGCCCCGGGGCCTGCGCCGGCCCTGCAACCGGAGACGCCCCGCGATCGCGATCCGGAGCCGTTGGCCAGCCCCCCGGCCGCAGGGGAGGCGGCTCTGGAGGCGGGCTGGTTGCTGGTGGATCTGAGGGGGTGAGGGGACTCAGCCCACGGCGGCGCTGGGGCGCCGGCGGCGCTGGCGGGAGTCGTCGCTGCCGGCTGCATTGCCATTGCTGCCGTTGCCGTTCTGGCCCCGATCGTGGGGGCGTTCCTGGCGGCTGCGCACGGCCGGGGTGCCGGCGGGGGCGGCCTGCACAAGACAGATGATCAGGGGTTCCACCTGCAGTTCCCGCCGCAGCCGCCGCTGCAGGCCCACCTCAATCTCCCGCTGGACGCCCACCCAGTCGACATCGGCGCTGGAGCCGTTGCCCCGGCAGAGGCTGTTCCAGCGGTTTTCGAGCACCCAGCCGATCTCGCGCTCGGCCCAGTGGGACATCTTGCGCGGGTCGGCGGTGGTGACCACCCCCCGCAGGTTCACCCGCGGCGGGGCGACCATCGCGCCATCGAGGCTGATGGCCGCCAGCAGGGTCACGACCCCGTCTTCGGCCAGCTGCTGACGCTCCTTGAGCACCCGCACATCGACGATGCCGTTGCGGGAGTTGTCGAGCAGTTCAATGCCGGCCTTGACGGGATCACCCTTGCGGATCGAGTCGGGGCCAAGTTCGACCACATCGCCATTGTCGATGATCAGGATGTGATCGGCGGGAACGCCCATCGACTGCGCCGTGCGGGAATGGGCCACCAACATTCTGTGCTCTCCGTGCACGGGCACGAAGAAGCGGGGACGTGTCAGGGCGAGCATCAGCTTCTGATCTTCCTGGCTGCCGTGGCCGGAGACGTGGATGCCTTCCCCCTTGCCATAAACAACCTTGGCCCCGAGCATCATGAGGCGGTCAATGGTGTTGACCACCGAGATGGTGTTGCCGGGGATCGGGCTGGCAGAAAAGATGATCGTGTCGGTTCCCTTGACCTGCACCTGCGGATGCTCGCCGCGGGAAATGCGGCTGAGGGCCGCCAGCGGTTCACCCTGACTGCCGGTCATCAACAGCAACGTTTCACGGTCGGGCAGGTCGCGGATCTGCTTGATCGGCACGAACAGGTCATCCGGACAGCGCATATATCCCAGTTCGCGGGCCTTGGCGATGACGTTGAGCATCGAGCGACCCAGCAGGCCGACCTTGCGGCCGTGTTTGAGGGCCAGTTCGAGCACCATCGACACCCGATGCACCGAGCTGGCGAAGGTGGTGACGATCACCCGACCCTCAGCCCCGGCAATGTGACGGTCGAGGTTGGGGAACACAGCCCGTTCCGACGGTGTGAAACCCGGGAGTTCGGCATTTGTTGAATCGCTGAACAGGCAGAGAACTCCCTGTTCGCCATAGTGGGACATCCGTTGGATGTCAAACACTTCGCCATCCACCGGTGTGTGGTCAAACTTGAAGTCACCGGTGAAGATGACGACGCCCACCGGTGTGGTGATCGCCAGGCTGAAACTGTCGGCAATCGAGTGGGTGTTGCGGATGAATTCCACCTTGAAATGCTGACCGACCTTGACCACGTCCCGTGGGCTCACGGTCTGTAGGGTGGTTCGGTCGGCCACCCCGGCCTCTCCCATCTTGCCTTCAAGCAGTGACAGGGCGAGGCGCGGTCCGTAGATGATCGGGATATTGAAGTGCTTGAGGTGGTGTGAAATGCCACCGATATGGTCTTCATGGCCATGGGTCACGATCATGGCCCGGATCCGCTTCTGGTTTTCGCGCAGGAAGCTTGTGTCGGGCAGCACGACATTGACGCCGTGCATGCCATCGCTGGGAAAGGCAAGGCCGGCATCAACGAGCATCAGATCGTCGCCGTACTCAAAGACACAGGTGTTCTTGCCGATTTCGTGCAGGCCACCCAGGGGAATGACGCGCAGGGTGGGTTGCTGAGACTTGGAACCGTTGGTGGACGACATGGAGAGGGGAAGGGGACTCAGGGGGACCGGGCGGGACCGGGGACGCGAAGGACGTCAGGTGGGACGCAGGTCGGCGAGCAGGGAGGCAAGGGTGGCGCGCACGGCGCTGCTGGCACTGACCAGGGGTGGGCGGGGGGAGCCGACGGGCCAGCCTTCAAGTTCCAGGGCGGCCTTCACGGGGATGGGGTTGCTGGTGCAGAACAGGCCGCGCATCAGGGGCAGCAGCCGTTCGTGCAGGCTGAGGGCCAGGGCGTGGTCCCCGGCCACATAACCATGGACCATCCGGTGGATGTCCAGGCCGGCAAGGTGGCTGGCCACACTCACCACGCCGACGGCGCCGACGGCCAGCATCGGCAGGGTGAGGGCGTCATCCCCGCTGTAGATGGCAAGCCTGGAGCCGCACAAAGCCCTCAGGGCGCTCACCTCGTCGGTGCTGCCGCTGGCCGCCTTGTAGGCCACCACGCTGGGTAGGTCCATCAGCTGTGCCGTGGTCTCGGGGGCCAGGCTGCAGCCGGTGCGACCAGGGATGTTGTAGAGCATCAGCGGCAGTTCGGGGGCCGCCGCCGCCACGGCACGGAAGTGGGCTTCCAGTCCCTCCTGGGGGGGGCGGTTGTAATACGGCACCACCACCAGGGCGCCATCAGCCCCCAGGGCGGCGGCCTCCCGGGTGGCTTCCACGGCCTCGGCCGTGCTGTTGCTGCCTGTGCCGGCGATCACCAGGGCCCGGCCCCCCACCGCCTGCCGGACGGCCCGCAGCAGATCGTGCTGCTCGTCCCACGAGAGGGTGGGGGATTCACCGGTGGTGCCGCAGATCACAAGGCTTTCGGAGCCGTTGTCGACCAGATGGGTGGCCAGCCGACCCGCGAGGGCCAGGTCCACGGCGCCGTCGGGGCCGAAGGGAGTGACCATTGCCGTGACGACGCGGCCGAAGGGGGCGGGACTCGTCAGGGTCATGGCTGGCCCCCCCGTTGCAGCAGCTCGGCGATCTGAATGGCGTTCAGCGCCGCTCCCTTGCGGATCTGGTCACCGCAGAGCCACAGCTCAAGGCCGTTGGGTTCACTCAGGTCCTGGCGGATTCGGCCCACGGCCACGGGATCACGGCCGGTGACGTCGGTGGGCATCGGGAAGCGATTGGTGTCGAAGTCTTCAAGCAGTTCCACCCCGGGGGCGGCGCGCAGCAGCTCCCGGGCTTCCTCCACCGGAAAGGGTTCGTTGAATTCAAGGTTCACCGCTTCCGAGTGGGCCCGCAGCACCGGAACCCGCACGCAGGTGGCTGTGAGGCGCAGATCGGGCAGGTCCATGATCTTGCGTGTCTCGTTGAGCATCTTCAGCTCCTCCTCGCAGTAGCCGTTGGGCTGCAGGGGCGAGTTGTGCAGAAACAGGTTGAAGGCCAGGGAATGGGGCAGCACCTGGCTGATGGGTTCGCCCCCATCAAGCACCGTGCGGCTCAGCTGCTGCAGTTCCTCCATGGCCCTGGCCCCGGCACCGCTGGCGGACTGGTAGGTGCTGACGACCACCCGGCGCAGGGGCCGGCGGGCCGCCAGGGGCGCCAGCGCCAGGGTCAGCAGGATGGTGGTGCAGTTGGGATTGGCGATCAGCCCCCGGTGTCCGAAGGCGGCGGCACCGTTCACCTCGGGCACCACAAGGGGGACCGTGGGGTCGAGGCGGAAGGCGCTCGAATTGTCGATGACCGTCGCTCCCCGCTCGATGGCCACCGGGGCCCACTCGCGGGAGACCGATCCGCCGGCCGACGCCAGCACCAGATCCACCCCATCAAAGGATGTGGGCCCCACGGGCTCCACCGGCAGGCTCTCCCCACGCCACGGCAGTCGAGCCCCGGCGGACCGGGGGGAGGCCAGCAGCCGCAGCTCCCGGAGTGGGAAGCGGCGCTCCTCCAGCAGGGCCAGAAGCTCGTGGCCCACCGCGCCCGTGGCACCAAGGATGGCGACGCTGGGGGCCGGGGCCGGGGCCGTTGGGACGGGGGTCAAGTGAACAGCGAGACGAAACGGTTGAGGGGATGGAAGCGGGAAACTATGGCTCTTGCGTCTTCCGACTCACACACAATACGTCTCGATGAGATGAAAGGGATCCCCCAGGCCCGCTGTTTAGGGTGGGGGGCTCCTCTCTGGTTCCACCGGTCCATGGCCACCGCCCTCTCGGTCAAGACGTCCCCCCGTCCCGGCAGTCGCCTGGCGCTGGAGGTCGGCGTGCCGGGGGGGCGCAGCCAGGCCTGCTACGACGCGGCCATCGAGCGTCTCAGCCGAACGGTGCGGTTGCCGGGGTTCCGCAAGGGGCGGGTGCCCCGCGCGGTGCTGCTGCAGCAGCTCGGTCCGGTGCGGGTGCGGGCGACGGCCCTCGAAGAGCTGGTCGAAAGCGCCTGCCGTGACGCCCTGGCCCAGGAGAACGTGGCGGCCCTGGGCCAGCCCGAGATCAGCGATGGCTTCGAGGCCCTGCTGGAGCGATTCCAGCCCGGCGAAGAACTGGTGCTGACCCTCGAGCTCGACGTGGCTCCCACCCCCACCCTGCGCACCACCCGCGGCCTGGCCGTCGAGGCCGAGGCGGTGGCCTTCGATCCCGCCCGGGTCGACGAGCTGCTGCAGCAGTCCCGCCGCCAGCTGGCCACCCTCGTGCCGGTGGACGACCGTGCCGCCGCCGTCGGTGATGTGGCCGTCATTGATTTCAGCGGCACCTTCAGCGACAGCGGCGAAGCGATCGAAGGGGGGCAGGGTGAGGGCCTCGAGGTTGACCTCGAGGAGGGACGCATGATCCCCGGATTCATCGAGGGGATCATCGGCCAGGCGGTGGGGGAGACCCGCCAGGTCACCTGCCGCTTCCCCGACACCTATCCGCAGGAGGACTGCCGGGGGCGCGAGGCCGCATTCAGCATCACCCTCCAGGACCTCAAGGCCCGCGAACTTCCCGAGCTGGATGACGCCTTCGCCCAGCGGGCCAGCGACAGCACCACCATGGCCGACCTGCGCTCCCAGCTCGAGCAGCGGCTGCGGGACGATGCCGAGCGCCGCACCCGCAGCAACCGCCGCGAGGCCCTGCTGACGGCGCTGGTGGACCAGCTGGAGGTGGAGCTGCCCGAAACGCTCATCCGCCAGGAGATCAACGCCCTGCTGCAGGAGACCGCCGCCGAGATGGCTCAGCAGGGCCTCGACATCAAGAAGCTGTTCACCCCGGAGGTGGTCCGCAACCTGGCCAGCGGTTCAAGGGAGGAGGCCACCTCCCGTCTGCGGCGCAGCCTTGCGCTGCAGGCCCTGGCCCGCATGGAGGAGATCAGCGTCACCGCCGAAGCCCTGCAGGCCAAGCTCAGCGAGGTGCAGGCGGGCCTTAGCGACAGCAACCGCATCGATCCCCAGCGCCTGCGTCAGGCCGTTGAGGAAGATCTGCTGCAGGACCAGCTCTTCCTCTGGCTGGAGGAGCACAGCACCGTGGCAGAACCCACCGCCGGACCAGCCCCCGAGGGGCCAGAGGAGGGTGAGGCCGCCCCTGCCCCTAAGGCCAAGGCGAAGGCCAAGGCCAAACCCAGGGCGAAGGCCGGCGAGGAGGAGGCCGAGGCGCCTTCGGCTGACTGAGCCATCCCCATAGATTGGCCCCATCCGTCCACGGTCCGTGATCGACGCTCTTCACCCCCACCCGATCCACAGCCACTGGCAGAACACCCTGGTGCCCACGGTGGTGGAGCAGTCGGGGCGGGGCGAACGGGCTTTTGACATCTATTCGCGGCTACTTCGGGAACGCATCATCTTTCTGGGCACCGGCATCAACGACGCCGTGGCCGATGCGGTGGTGGCGCAGCTGCTGTTTCTGGAGGCCGAGGACCCTGAGAAGGACATTCAGATCTACCTCAATTCCCCGGGAGGATCGGTCACGGCCGGCCTCGCCATCTACGACACGATGCAGCAGGTCCAGCCGGATGTGGTGACGATCTGCTACGGCCTGGCTGCCAGCATGGGTGCCTTCCTGCTGGCCGGGGGTGCCAGGGGCAAGCGGTTGGCTCTGCCCAATGCGCGGATCATGATCCACCAGCCCCTGGGCGGCGCCCAAGGTCAGGCCGTGGACATCGAGATTCAGGCGAAAGAAATTCTGTATTTGAAGGACACGCTCAACGGTCT
>CAZWFG010000029.1:0-16972 GCA_964632245.1 uncultured Synechococcus sp.
GGTTGTCGGGTCCTGGGCCAGACACTGGCTGAACGAAGGAAACTTCGTTGCCATTGGAGAGGTCAGAGGGGTGATCAGCCGACCGCGATGATGCGGGCCAGGAAGAAGGACCAGGTTGTGGCGATGCCACCCAACAGATAGTGGGCAACACCGACAGCCCGTCCTTGAAGGATGCTCAGGGCACGCGGCTGGATGGCCGGAGCAACCTTGAGCTTGTTGTGAGCCCAGACAATGGACTCAATGAGTTCTTGCCAGTAGCCGCGGCCGCTGAACAGGAACATGAGGCTGAAGGCCCAGATGAAGTGGGCACCCAGGAACAGCAGACCGTAGGCACTGGTGGCCGAGCCGTAGCTGTTGATGACCTGTGAAGCCTGAGCCCACAGGAAATCGCGCAGCCAACCATTGATGGTGATGGCGCTCTGGGCAAAGTTGCCGTTGGTGATGTGCTGGACAGTCCCGTCTGCGTTGACGGTTCCCCAGACGTCGCTCTGCATCTTCCAGCTGAAGTGGAAGATGACGATCGACAGGGAGTTGTACATCCAGAACAGACCCAGGAAGACATGGTCCCAACCCGACACCTGGCAGGTGCCACCACGGCCTGGGCCGTCGCAGGGGAAGGCAAAACCAAGGTTCGCCTTGTCGGGGATCAGCCTTGAGCTGCGGCTGTAGAGCACACCCTTGAGCAGGATGAGCACCGTCACGTGAATGGTGAAGGCGTGGATGTGGTGCACCATGAAGTCTGCGGTGCCCAGGGCGATGGGGGCCGCAGCAACTTTTCCGCCAACGGCAACCACCGTGCCGTTGAACACTTCGCTCACCCCTGCAAGGGCATTGGGAGCGGTGGAACCCGCAGCAGCGGCATGCAAGCCCTGAACCCACTGGGCGAAGACCGGACGCAGCTGGATGGCGGAATCGCTGAACATGTCCTGGGGACGACCCAGGGCACGCATGGTGTCGTTGTGGATGTACAGGCCGAAGCTGTGGAAGCCCAGCCAGATGCACACCCAGTTGAGATGACTGATCAGGGCATCGCGAGCCTTGAGCACCCGATCCAGCACGTTGTCGACATGCAGAGCAGGGTCGTAGTCACGAACCATGGCAATGGCGCCATGGGCCCCGGCACCCACGATCAGAAAGCCACCGATCCACATGTGATGGGTGAAGATCGAGAGCTGCGTTGGGTAGTCGATGCCGATGTAGGGATAAGGAGGCATCGCATACATGTGGTGAGCAACGATGATGCTCACCGAACCGGCGATGGCAAGGTTGATCGAGAGCTGAGCGTGCCAGGAGGTAGTCAGGAACTCGAATAGGCCATCGTGGCCGCGGGAGGCAGGGAACAGAAGGGGGTCGCCTTTCTGCCCTTCAAGGATCTCCTTGATGCTGTGGCCGATGCCCCAGTTCGTCCGGTACATGTGACCGGCCACGATGAACATGACCGCAATCGCCACATGGTGGTGGGCGATGTCGGTCATCCAGAGGCTGCCGGTGACAGGATTGAGGCCACCCTTGAAGGTGAGGAAATCGCTGTAGGCGGCCCAGTTCCCCGTGAAGAAGGCCGAAATGCCTTCCTTGAAGCCAGGGAACAGCTGAGCAATCAGGTCCTGGTTGAGGAATGCATGGGGAAGCGGGATGTCGGCCACCGAGGCAATGGTCCGACCGTCGAGGGTCAGAGGCTTGCCGGCATCAATGGCATCGAGCAGCTGGGTGGTGGGCAGGGACACATGAATCAGGTGTCCAGCCCATGACAGGGAGCCGAGACCCAACAGACCAGCCAGGTGGTGGTTGAGCATCGATTCCACGTTCTGGAACCACTCGAGCTTGGGGGCAGCCTTGTGGTAGTGGAAGACCCCGGCGTTGAGCATCAGGCCGGCTGCCACGAGAGCGCCGATGGCCGTGGCCAGCAGCTGGGTCTCGTTGGTGAAACCAGCAGCCCGCCAGAGGTGGAACAGGCCGGAGGTGATCTGAATGCCGTGGAAGCCAGCACCCACGTCACCATTGAGGATCTCCTGACCGAACACCGGCCAGACCACCTGGGCACTGGGCTTGACGTGCAGGGGGTCGGCCAGCCAGCCGGAGTAATTGGAGAAACGGGCCCCGTGGTAGAAGGCGCCGCTCAACCAGATGAAGATGACGGCCAGGTGGCCGAAGTGCGCGCTGAAGATCTTGCGCGAGACCTCTTCGAGATCACTGGTGTGACTGTCGAAGTCGTGAGCGCGGGAGTGGAGGTTCCAGATCCAGGTTGTGGTCTTGGGACCCTTCGCCAGGCTGCGGTCGAAGTGACCGGGCTTGCCTAGCACGTCGAAATCGACGGGCACGGGATTCCGGTCGACCACGACCTTCACTGGCGCCTTGCTCCCACGTTCTGGTGGGCTGATGGTCATCGAGACGTTCCTCGAGGGTTTGGGTCGGAGGCGTCGACGCCCGCCGGAGGGCGGGCGACAGTGCCGCTGGGGCGCTGAGACCTCGTGCCATGGGGGGCTGAAAGCCCTTGCAGGCACTGGGCCACGGACCCCAGCCTGGGGGACCGCTGGTGGGAGTATAGGGTTGGCCTACGGGCCTCCAGCCAGTCAGTTACAAAGGTTCAATCCCTGTCCCAGACAGGGGTCTCCAGGGACTCTGGTAACAACGAGTGCGCTTCATTCATGGGCTGTTGATGTCACTCAGAGCCCAGAAGTTTTCCAATCAGGTGGTTGTGGTGCGCTTCACTGGACGATGCCCTCCCCTGCCTGCCGTGGCTGCCCCTGCCCCCCGGTTCGGGCGGATCGTCCGCCTGCTGTCGTTGCTGCTGCTGAGCACCCTGCTGCTCGTGCCGTCAGCCGCGGCCCAGGCGCTGCGGACGCCCCAGCCCACCCCCCTCCAGGAGGTTGCCCCTCCCGCCGGTGCCCTGGCGGTGCAAGCGGCCCTGGCTGATCGCCAGCCACGGATCAGCATCGTTGCTCCAGCCGACGACTCCCTGCTGACCGGCGAAGACTGGACACTGGCCCTGCGGGTGCAGGACTGGCCTGTGCATCAACCCAACGATCTGGGCCCCGGCCCCCATCTGGCGGTGCAGCTGGATGGAGAACCGGCCCGGAGACTCTTCAGCGCTCCCGACGACGGTGATCTCTGGACAATCACCATGCCGCCCCTCAGCCCCGGCAGCCATCGGCTGACGGCCTATGCCGCCTGGCCCTGGGGGGAACCGGTCATGGCCCCGGGGGCCCTTGATCAGCACCGGTTGCACCGCACGGCCCGCTCGCCCCAGGGTCTGCCCTCCCCCCAGGGGGTGCAGCTGCTGCCCGCCGGACCTGTGGCCCTGGCGGCCGGGTCCCCTGTTCCCATCAGCTGGTTGCTGATGGACGCGCCCCTGCAGAACCTGAGACCAGACGATGCCCGCTGGCGTCTGCAGATCGGAGTCGATGGCACCACGTTTCTGCTGGACCGCAACGAACCGTTCTGGCTGGCGCCGCTGGCGCCGGGCCTCCATGCCCTGACCCTGGACCTGCTGGATGATCAGGGCGCTCCCCTGGGAGCGCCGTTCACCAGTCATGTGCTGGAGCTGACCGTGCCCCCCCGGGGGGGACTGATCCCAGCAGTCCTGCGGCCACAGCTGAGCCCCGGCGACCTGGATCGGCTGCTGACCGGGACCCCGCCCCAGGAGGAGGTCGCCGCCGAGGAGGTCCCCATCCCCGTCAAGCCTGAAGCCTCCACCGGCGACGGAGAAGCGCCGCAGGACGTCCCTCAGGACCAAGGGGCAGCGCCTGCAGACCCCGTGGACCGGAGTGATGGAGAAGCAGAGGGAGAGGGGGAACCACAAGAAGCAGAAGACGGCGATGAAGACCCTCAGGTCGCAGAAGCCGAACCAGGAACGGAGAACCCCACGGTTGACCAGGAGGTCCGCTGATGCGCCTGGGGATCTGCCTCTCGTCCGGTGGGCTGCGCCAACTTGAACCCTTCCTGGCCGTGGGGGCCCTCGACGCTGTGATCGTGCCGTCCCACCTGGCCACGCCAGGACACCCCGAACGGCTCTGCCATCCCGATGGCCCCGGCCCCTTGCTGCGTCAGCACTGGCCCGCGCTGCAGCTGCTCGTCGGGGCGCTGGCCAGCGGGGCCCTCGTCCGCATGCTGGCCCCGTTGCTGCAGGACAAGCACCACGATCCCGCCGTGCTGCTGCTGAGCGCGGATGGACGGCAGCTGCTGCCCCTGCTGGGGAGCCACCTGGGCGGGGCGGAGGACGAGGCGCGCCGCTGTGCGGCCCTTCTGGGGCTTGAGCTGATCAGCAGCGGCGATTGCGCCCGGCGGGGGGCGCCGCCTCTCGACAGCTTCGGTGAGAGCTGGGGCTGGCGGCGGGGGGGCGGCGACTGGAACCGGCTGATGCAGACGGCTGCCCGTGGGGAGCCGGTGGCGCTTGGGGGCGATGCCGGCCAGGAGGAAGCCCGGCAGCTGCTGAGGGCAGCAGGCCTGGGTGGGCCCGATGGCATCCCATCGTCCATGGGCCTGCACATCGATGTGCAGAACGGTGAAAGCTGCCACTGGCATCCGCCCCAGCTGTGGATCGGCATCGGCTGCGAACGCAACACCGCCCTGCCCCTGCTGGAACGGTCTCTGGCGGAGGCGCTTGCCGAGACGGGACTGGCGGCGGAGGCCGTGGCCGGCCTCGCCAGCCTGGAGCTCAAAGGGGATGAACCCGCCCTGCTGCAACTGAGTCAGGACAGGGACTGGCCCCTGCGGCTGTTTGCGGCCGATCGGCTGGCGGCCGTGGAGGTTCCCAATCCCTCCGATCGGGTGCGCCAGGAGGTGGGCACCGCCAGCGTTGCCGAGGCGGCGGCCCTGACAGCGGCCGGAGACGAGGCCGAACTGCTGCTGCAGAAGCGGATCGTGCGCGGTTCGCAGGGCAGCGGTGCGGCGACGATCGCCATCGCCCGGGCCCGCCGCCCCTGGGCACCCCAGCGGGGACACCTGGCCCTGGTGGGGGCCGGCCCGGGGTGCCTCACCCAACTCACGGGAGCCGCCCGCAGCGCCCTGGCCCAGGCGGTCCTCTGGTGCGGCTACGGCCCTTATCTCGACCTGTTGGAACCCCTGAGACGGAACGATCAAGCCCGCCTTGACGGCCGGCTGACCGAGGAGCGCCAGCGATGCCGCCTGGCCCTGGCCCGGGCCTGTGAGGGGGTGCGGGTGGCCCTGGTGTCCAGTGGCGAGAGCGGCCTTTACGGCATGGCGGGCCTGGCCCTTGAGGAATGGCTGCGATTGCCCAGGGACGGGCGACCCGCATTCGAGGTGCACCCCGGCATCTCGGCCCTGCAGATGGCGGCGGCGAGGGTCGGTGCGCCGCTGATGCATGACGTGTGCACCATCAGCCTCAGCGATCGGCTCACCCCATGGCCTGTGATCGAACGACGGCTGCAGGCGGCGGCGCTGGGTGATTTTGTGGTGGCGCTCTACAACCCCCGCTCCCGGGATCGCCACTGGCAGCTGGGGCGGGCCATCGAGCTGCTGCTACAGGGGCGCCCGGGCAGCACCCCCGTGGCCCTCTGCCGCCAGCTCGGCCGTGCGGAGGAGCGGTTGATCCTGACGCGACTGGAGGCCGTGGACGTGGAGCAGGTGGACATGCTCACCCTGGTGCTTGTCGGCAACAGCACCACCCGGGTGATCGATGGACGCATGGTGACGCCCCGGGGCTATCCCGGAGCGGAGCTGGATGATGACGAAGTCCTGGGGCTGGAGACGGGGCACGGGGCCCCAGGGGTCAAGTCGGGATGACAGGATTCGAACCTGCGGCCCCTTCGTCCCGAACGAAGTGCGCTACCAAGCTGCGCTACATCCCGATCTGTTCATCCTAGAAGACCGCCGTGGCGAAACCCGACTGGTTGCGTGTCAAGGCTCCCCAGAAGGAGCGCATCGGGGCGGTGGCCGATCTGCTGCTGGACCTGCAGCTCAACACCGTCTGTCAGGAAGCCAGCTGTCCGAACATCGGCGAATGCTTCGCCGGCGGCACGGCCACTTTCCTGATCATGGGCCCGGGCTGCACCCGTGCCTGCCCTTACTGCGACATCGATTTCGACCGCAGCGTCCGACCGCTTGACCCGTCGGAACCGGAACGGCTCGGCGCCGCCGTGGCGCGGCTCGGACTCCGCCATGTGGTGATCACCTCCGTGAACCGCGACGACCTGGCGGACGGTGGCGCCGGCCAGTTCGTGCTCTGCATCGAAGCCGTGCGCCGCACGGCGGCGAAGACCACCATCGAACTGCTGATCCCTGATTTCTGCGGCGACGCTTCAGCCCTCGCCACGGTCATGGCCGCTGCGCCCGAGGTGCTGAATCACAACATCGAGACCGTCCCGAGCCTGTATCGGCGGGTGCGTCCGCAGGGGGACTACCAACGATCCCTGGACCTGCTGCTGCGGGTGCGGCAGCAATGGCCCCGCACATACACCAAATCAGGCCTGATGGTTGGCCTGGGGGAGGAGGACGGGGAGGTGGTGGCCGTGATGGACGACTTGCGCCGTCATGGCGTCGACATTCTCACCATCGGTCAATACCTCTCCCCGGGGCCGAAGCATCTGCCGGTGCAGCGCTTCGTCACCCCTGAGCAGTTCGACCACTGGCGCCGCATCGGTGAAGGGGAGATGGGTTTTCTGCAGGTCGTGAGCTCACCACTCACCCGCAGCAGCTACCACGCGGGAGAGGTGCAGCGCCTGATCGCGACCCACCCCCGCTAACCCACCCTCTGCGGGACATCGGCCAGACCCAGCGCCGCCTTCTCACTGGCTGGCACCAGCACCCTGAACCGAGCCTTCGCACTGACCCAGTCGGCCAAGAGGGCTGCAGCCCGAACGGACCCGGTGCAGGCCGCATGGACCTCAAGCAGGGGGCGCAGCAGGGCCTCCTGTTCCGGGGTGCTGAGCGGACACAACGCCACGGTTTCGGGGTTGATCCTTTCGCTGAGCCTGCCGTCGTCATCAAGCAGAAAAGCCACGCCACCGGTCATGCCCGCGGCGACATTGCGGCCGGTGGAGCCCAGCACCACCACCACACCACCGGTCATGTACTCGCAGCAGTGGTCACCGGCACCCTCCACGACCGTGCGGGCACCGCTGTTGCGCACCGCGAACCGTTCACCGGCCCGGCCGAGGGCAAACAATTCACCACCGGTGGCGCCGTAGAGACAGGTGTTGCCGAGGATCACCTGGTCGCCGGGAGCCTGAACCTCGGCTGGTGGTACCACGGTGAGTCGCCCTCCGTTGAGCCCTTTGCCGACGTAATCGTTGGCCTCACCCACCAACCGCACCTGCAGACCCTGCAGCAGAAAGGCGCCGAAACTCTGGCCGGCGGCGCCTTCGAACGTGAGGTCAAGGCGGCCCTGGAAGCCTGTGTTGCCATGGTGGGCGGCGATCTCGCCGGCCAGGCGGGCACCCACGCTGCGGTCGGTGTTGACGATCGGCAGGGTGCGGGCCAGCACACCATGACCCTCGATGGCCGCCACCACGGCGGGGTCGGCGAGCAGACGGTCCTCCAGCACCGGTCCGTTGCCATGGGCCTCGGCCCCATGCCGCAGCCAGCGGCGATCGGCAGCGGCAGGGATGGGATCGAGCAGGCAGGAAAGATCGACGGCGCTGGTCTTGGTCAGCTTCACCGCCCGCGGCCGCAGCAGGTCAGACCGACCGATCAGGTCGTCCATGCGGGCAACGCCCAGGACGCTCATGAGCTGACGGACCTCCTCGGCGACGAACAGGAAGAAATTGACCACATGCTCGGGCAGGCCGGTGAACCGCTGCCGCAGGGCCTCCTTCTGGGTCGCCACCCCCACCGGGCAGTTGTTGGTGTGGCAGACGCGGGCCATGATGCAGCCCTCGGCGATCATTGCGATCGAGCCAAAGCCGAATTCCTCGGCACCGAGCAACGCCGCCACGACCACATCCCAACCGGTCTTGAGGCCACCATCGGCCCGCAGCAGCACCCTGTCCCTGAGACCATTCTCGAGCAGGGAGCGGTGCACTTCGGTGAGACCGAGCTCCCAGGGACTGCCGGCGTGCTTGATCGAGCTCAGGGGTGAGGCCCCGGTGCCGCCGTCATGGCCGGAGATCTGGATGACATCGGCGTTGGCCTTGGCCACACCGGCCGCCACCGTGCCGATGCCGATCTCTGCGACGAGCTTCACCGACACGCGGGCGATCGGGTTGATCTGGTGCAGATCGTGGATCAGCTGGGCCAGATCCTCGATGGAATAGATGTCGTGGTGCGGCGGCGGCGAGATCAGGGGCACACCCGCCTTGCTGTTGCGCAACCAGGCGATGTAAGGGTCGACCTTGGGGCCCGGCAGCTGTCCGCCCTCGCCGGGTTTGGCGCCCTGGGCCACCTTGATCTCCAGCTGGCGGCCGCTGCGCAGGTATTCGGGGGTGACACCGAATCTCCCCGAGGCGATCTGCTTGATCGCCGAACAGGCGGTGTCGCCGTTGCGCAGGCCGCGCAGGTTGGGCAGGGTTGGTGACTGGCCCGTTCCGTCCACATCGGCAAGCACCCGGAAGCGGGCGGGATCTTCGCCACCCTCGCCGCTGTTGCTCTTGCCGCCGATCCGGTTCATGGCAATCGCCAGCACCTCGTGGGCCTCGCGCGAGAGGGCCCCGAGGCTCATGCCCCCGGTGCAGAAGCGACTGCAGAGACTTTCGACGCTCTCGACCTGGTCGAGGGGCAGCGGTGTGGCCGCCGGCTGCAGCTCCAACAGGTCCCGCAGGGCCGTGACGGGCCGGTGCTCCAACAAGGTGCGATAAGTGGTGAAGTGGTCATACCCCGGCCCCTGGGCCACCGCGGCATGGAGGGCCTTGGCCATCTCGGGGCTGTTGAGGTGGTACTCACCGCCGGTGCGGTACTGCACGAAACCCATGAATTCGAGCTTGCTGCGGTTCAGCTCAGGGAAGGCTTTGGCGTGGAAGGTGAGGGTCTCGGACGCCAGCTCCTCGAGACTGAGGCCGGCCACCCGGCTGGTGGTGCCGCTGAAGGCCTGCTCGATCAGGTCAGCACCGATGCCGATGGCCTCGAAAATCTGGGCGCCGTGGTAGCTCGCCAGCAGCGAGATGCCCATCTTGGACAGGATCTTCCGCAGGCCGTCCTCGAGGGCGCGCCGCACGTTCGCCTGGGCCGGGGCCACCGACAGGTCGGGAAGCTTGCCCCGCTCAATCAGCGAGCGGGTGCGGGGGTGGGCCAGCCAGTGGCGGGTGGTCTCCCAGGTGAGCCAGGGACAGACGGCACTGGCGCCGTAGCCGATCAGGCAGGCGATGTGGTGGGTGCTCCAGCACTGGGCCGTGTCCACAACCAGCGAGGTGTGCAGGCGCAGACCCAGCCGGAGCAGGTGATGGTGAACGGCGCCGACCGCCAGGAGGGGGGGCACATGGGTCGTGGTGGCGTTGATGCCCCCGCGGGCCCCGTCCGGGGCGAGACGGTCGGACAGCACAAGAATGCAGGCCCCACCGCGCACGGCAGCCTCAGCGGCGCTGCGCAGTCGCTCAAGGGCGCGGGCCAGGCCGGCGGGGCCGTCCTCCACAGGGAACAGGGTGGAAAGGACCGCCTGGGGGAGGCCATGGGAGGCGATCGCTTCCAGCTCGGCCTCATTGAGCACCGGGCTCGGCAGGTGCAGCACCGAGGCTGAAGACGGCTCGGGGCGCAGGGGGGATCCCCGTCGCCCCAGGTGCATCTCGAGGCTCATCACGAGCTTCTCGCGCAAGGGATCGATCGGGGGGTTCGTGACCTGGGCGAAGCGCTGCTTGAAATAGTCGTAGAGCAGATGGGGCCTGCTGGACAGCACCGCCAGGGGGATGTCATCCCCCATGCAGTAGGTGGGCTCCTTGCCGGCGCCGGCCATCTCCTCGATCACCAGGTCAAGATCTTCGGCCGTGAACCCGAAGGCGGTCTGGCAGCGCAACAGATCAAGTTCCGCCAGATCGCGCTCCTCCCTCCAGGCGCCGGGCTCGAGGGAGCGTCGATGCTCGGCCAGCCAGGCGGCATAGGGATAGCGGCTGGCCACTTCCTCCTTGACCTCCCAGTTGCGCAGCAGGCGGCCGTTCTCCAGGTCGACGGCCAGCATCTGGCCAGGCCCCAGCCGTCCCTTTTCGATCACCCGGGCCTCGTCAATCTCGACGACACCGGTTTCGGAGCCCATGATCACCACCCCATCGGCCGTGAGGCTGTAGCGGGCGGGCCGCAGGCCATTGCGGTCGAGGGTGGCCCCCACGCTGCGACCATCGCTGAAGACCAGCAGGGCCGGACCATCCCAGGGCTCCTGCAGGCAGGCGTTGTACTCGTAGAAGGCCTGCACGGCGGGTCGCTCCTCGAGGTCGGGCTGCTGGCGGAACGCCTCGGGCACGAGGGTGAGCAGGGCCTCGGTGATGGGACGCCCGCTGCGCACCAGCAGCTCGAGCATGGCGTCAAGGTTGGCCGAATCGCTGAAGGCCGGATTGACCACCGGGCGGATGTCATCAGCGGCCTCCCCCCAGACGGCATCCAGGGACGTCTCGGCCGCCCGGGCCCAGTTGAGGTTCCCCAGCAGGGTGTTGATCTCACCGTTGTGGCCCAGGAGGCGCATTGGCTGGGCCAGGGGCCAGCGCGGCAGGGTGTTGGTGCTGAACCGGCGGTGATAGACGGCGAAGCTGACACAAAAGCGCGCATCGCGCAGGTCGGCGTAGAACCGGGCCAGCACGACCGAACGCACCATCGCCTTGTAGACCACCGTGCGGGTGTCGAGCGACGCCATGTAGAGGTCTGAGGCCGCAGCCCCCCAGGCCTCGCGGGCCCGGTCACCCACCCGTCGCCGCAGGCGGAACAGCAGCGCCTCGAGGGGGCCGTCGCCGGCGTCATCACCAGCCAGCAGCCATTGCTCGATCACCGGCGCCGTGGCCAGAGCCATCGGGCCGAGCACGGCGGCGTCGACGGGCACCACCCGCCAGCCCAGGCTGTGCAGGCCCAGCCGGGCGGCCTCTTCTTCACAGAAACGCCTGGCCTCGCTGCGGCGGTCGTCCTCCCGGGGCAGGAAGACCATGCCGAGGCCCCGGGGGCGACCGGCCGCCGCGGCCGCTGCAGGCCAGACCACCTCGAGGAACCCCCAGGGAATGCCGCAGAGAAGTCCGGCACCGTCTCCCGAGTCGGCATCACCACCGCAGCCGCCGCGGTGCTCCATGCAGCCCAGTCCCCGCAGGGCCTGCTCCAGCATCCAGTGGCTGGCTTCGCCACGCAGGTGTGCCAGAAAGCCGACCCCGCAGGCATCGCGTTCACCCGCCACGGCCCTGGGGGCCGGGCTGTCGCGATGGGGCCATTCGGGCTGCGGGAAGGCGTTCATGGGCTGGAATCATCGGCACGCCATTCCCGATGGGGAATCGGGCCACGGGTGTGCATGAAGGACAGATCCTAAAAGTCTGTCCACTGGCTAGGTTGACGCCCACGGCCCCGCCGGACTGACGTCGATGCTGCCGCTGCCACCCCCCATCGTGGAACTGGTCCAGCTGCTGCCGTCCCTCCTGGGTGATCGGCGGGAGGGAATCGACCTTGAGGTCGGTGGTGAAGCCGTGCGATCCCCATGGCGCTGGCAGGACGGAAACCCGGCGCGGGTTTGGTTGCCGATCGATCTTTTGGAACGGCGGTTTGGCATCCGGCAGGGGGCCCTGCCCGGCGGGGGGCTGCGGCTGGAGAGCTATGGCTGGCGGCAGGACCTGCCGGCCTCGGCCCTGGTGACCCTGCAGGACGAGGTGGGCATCGACGCCTCGGATCTGCTGGAGCGCCTAGGGGCCAGGGTCCACCGTCCGTGGGGCAGCGGCAACGATGGTCGGCTGAGGATCGACTGGTCGCCGGCTGTCCTGTCGGGCATCCGGCGGGGGCCGGGGCCGGTGCCATCGCGGATCGTGCTCGATCTGGCAGCGCCGACGCCGATCAGCCGCAGCCGTGGCCGCGAAGGGAGCGGGGACTCCATTCGGCTGCGCCTGCAGGCCCCCGACGCCGCGCTGGCCACCCTGCGGCAGCAGGGCGTTGGCGCACGCCTCGAAGCCGACCATCTGGTGCTGCCCCTTGAGGGCTGGCAGGCGCTCACCCTGGGGGATCCTGCCCGGATCGTGCTGGACCGCGAGCTGCCGGGAACCGCCCCGGCGGGGACGACCATCGTTGGGGCCCGGGGGCCCGGGGTGCAGCGCCGCATCCTCAGCCTGGAGGGAAGGACGGTGCGCATGACCGCCGTGGCCTTCGATCCACGCCGCGACCCGTTTCAGCTGGTGACCCTCAGCCGTCGCAGCATGGAGGGCCTCAGCTCCCTCGCCAGCCTGGCCCGCAGCCAGGGTGCCGTGGTCGCCCTCAACGGCGGCTTCTTCAACCGGATCCGGGCCTTGCCGCTGGGGGGCCTCAAGGACCAGGGGGACTGGCTTTCGGGACCGATCCTGGGGCGCGGAGGCATGGCCTGGAAACCGGGTGAACTGCCCCGCTTCGGACGGATGCGGCTGCAGGAATGGCTGGAGGACGACCAAGGCCGCCGCTGGCCCCTGGCCGTCCTCAACAGCGGTTTTGTGCAACAGGGCCTGGCCCGCTACACCGCGCTCTGGGGCCCCGCCTACCGGGCGATCAGCGGCCGCGAGAGTGGCCTGCTGCTGGAGGGGGAGCGGGTGGTGGACGTGCTCGACGGGGAGCGGCTGGCTTCAGGAGTGTCCCTGGCCCCCGGGCGGCAGCTGATCGTCGGCCGCGGCGGTGTCGTGCTGCCCCATGGCGTGGGAGAAACCCTGCGATTGCGGCGGCAGGGGGGGCCGGAGGGCCTGGAGGATCTGCCCTTCGTGATCCAGGCGGGTCCCCTCTTGCTGCGGCAGGGGCAGGTGGTGCTGGATGGTGAGCTGGAGAGCTTCAGCCCCGCGTTTCTCAGCCAGCGGGCTCCCAGGAGTGTGGTGGCGAGCGATGGCCAGCGGCTCTGGCTGCTGACCCTGGAGGGGGAGCAGGATGCGGGTCCCACCTTGCCCGAGACCGCGAGCCTGCTTGGGCGCCTGGGCATGGTGGATGCCCTGAACCTTGATGGAGGCAGCTCCACGGGCCTGATCGTCGCCGGTGACGACGGCAGCACGGGCAGGGGCCTCGGTTCAAACATCCACAATGGTCTTGGGCTCGTGGGTTCGGGCCCACGCTGACCATCCCCCCGTCCGCCAGAGCATGACCTCGTCACCGATCCTGCGGATCACCCCCAGGGCCGCCGCAGAACTGCTGCGGTTATCGGGCCGTTGGGAATCGGTCGGCACGGTGACCGTGGAACTGGTGGCGGGCGCCTGCGAGACGTGGGCCCTGGCCCTGGGGCCGGGGCATACCGACGGGATGCCGCTGGCTCGGGCGGATGGCATCACCGTTCTGGGGCTGCCGAGCCAGGAGAAGCTGCTGCGGGGCCTTGTACTCGATTTCCAGCAGGATCTGGACGGAGGCGGGTTTCTTATCCGGGGAGGTGACCGGATCCGCAGCTGTGCCTGCGGAGCGGCTTTCACCCGTCTGCAGGGGTGACCGCGTCAGGGGGTATGGTGGGAGATTGTCGCATCCGGTCGGCCTCCGGCCTGCCCCACGGTCCTCGATGCCCACCATCCAGCAACTGATCCGCACCGAGCGGCAGAGCCTCAACCGCAAGACCAAGTCTCCGGCACTCAAGGCCTGTCCCGAGCGCCGCGGTGTCTGCACCCGCGTGTACACATCCACCCCGAAGAAGCCGAATTCGGCCTTGCGCAAGGTCGCGAGGGTGCGCCTGACTTCGGGCTTTGAGGTCACGGCCTACATCCCGGGCATCGGCCACAACCTGCAGGAGCACTCGGTGGTGCTCATCCGTGGCGGCCGGGTCAAGGATCTCCCAGGGGTCCGCTATCACATCATCCGCGGCACCCTCGACACGGCCGGTGTCAAGGATCGGCGGCAGAGCCGCTCCAAGTACGGCGCCAAGACCCCGAAAGGCTGAGTCCCGCCGCCTCTGCCATCTCCTCTTCCCGTTTCTTCTGCTGACTCCACGAGCCCATGTCCCGCCGCAATGCCGCCGAGAAGCGTCCGATCCTTCCGGACCCCCAGTTCAACAGTCGCCTCGCCGCCATGATGGTGGCCCGGCTGATGAAGCACGGGAAGAAATCGACGGCGCAGCGGATCCTCTCCGATGCCTTCGGACTGATCGGCGACCGCACCGGTGCAGCGCCGCTGGAGGTCTTTGAAACAGCCGTGCGCAATGCGACGCCCCTCGTCGAGGTTCGCGCCCGGCGGGTCGGTGGCGCCACGTACCAAGTGCCGATGGAAGTGCGTCAGGAGCGGGGCACGGCGATGGCCCTGCGCTGGCTGGTGAACTTCTCGAGAGCCCGCAACGGCCGCAGCATGGCGCAGAAGCTGGCTGGTGAGCTGATGGATGCCGCCAATGAGGCAGGCAGCGCCGTCCGCAAGCGGGAAGAGACCCACAAAATGGCCGAAGCGAACAAGGCCTTCGCCCACTACCGCTACTGACGCAAGGGCTCAGTCGGCCCCCGGGCCGGCCGGCTGGCCACGACCGACCTGTAAAGTTGCGCCCGTTTGTCCCTGTCCCCCCCTAGGAGCAACCCGTGGCTCGCGCCTTTCCACTGGACCGCGTCAGAAACATCGGCATCGCGGCCCACATTGATGCCGGCAAGACCACGACCACAGAACGGATCCTCTTCTATTCGGGCGTGGTCCACAAGATGGGTGAAGTCCATGACGGCGCCGCCGTCACGGACTGGATGGAGCAAGAGCGAGAGCGGGGCATCACCATCACAGCCGCTGCGATCTCGACCTCCTGGAAGGACCATCGGATCAACATCATCGATACACCCGGTCACGTCGACTTCACGATTGAAGTCGAGCGTTCGATGCGCGTTCTCGATGGAGTGATCGCAGTGTTCTGCGCTGTGGGTGGTGTTCAGCCACAATCAGAAACCGTATGGCGGCAGGCAGACCGGTACAACGTTCCCCGGATGGTGTTCGTCAACAAGATGGACCGAACGGGCGCGAATTTTCTCAAGGTCTACGACCAAATCAAAGACCGCCTGAAAGCCAAAGCCGCGCCGATTCAGCTTCCCATTGGCGCGGAAGGTGACCTCAAGGGCATCGTTGACCTTGTCAAGAACAAAGCCTTCATCTACACCAATGACCTCGGCACCGACATCCTCGAAGAAGAGATTCCGGAGGACATGAGGGCTGAAGCGGCCGAATGGCGCAGCAAGCTCATGGAGTCAGTCGCGGAAACTGATGAATCGTTGATTGAGCAGTTCTTGGAAAATGGCGAGCTCACAGAAGAGCAGCTGCGCATCGGCATCCGTGAAGGGGTGGTGAAGCATGGGCTAGTGCCGATGCTGTGTGGGTCAGCCTTCAAGAACAAAGGTGTTCAGCTCATGCTGGATGCGGTGGTTGATTATCTACCCTCCCCCATTGATGTTCCCCCGATCCAGGGGACCCTGCCTGACGGCAGTGAAGGGACTCGCCCTTCCGAAGATGGAGCCCCCTTCAGCGCCTTGGCGTTCAAGGTCATGGCAGATCCTTATGGAAAGCTGACCTTCATCCGCATGTATTCAGGCGTACTGCAGAAAGGCAGCTACGTCATGAACTCCACCAAGGGGAAGAAGGAACGCATCTCGCGTCTGATTGTGCTCAAGGCAGATGAACGTGAGGAGGTGGATGAGCTGCGGGCCGGCGATCTCGGCGCCGTTCTTGGCCTCAAGGACACCACCACCGGAGATACTCTCTGTGTGGACAGCGACCCGATCATTCTTGAATCGCTGTTCATCCCCGAGCCCGTGATCTCCGTGGCCGTGGAACCCAAGACCAAGGGCGATATGGAGAAGCTCTCCAAGGCTCTCCAGTCTCTCTCAGAAGAAGATCCCACCTTCCGCGTCAGCACCGATCCAGAAACCAACCAGACAGTGATCGCCGGCATGGGTGAACTGCATTTGGAAATTCTGGTTGACAGGATGCTTCGTGAATTCAAGGTTGAAGCGAATATCGGCGCGCCCCAAGTCTCCTACCGCGAAACCATTCGGGGCAGTGCCAAGGGTGAGGGCAAATTCGCCCGACAGACGGGTGGCAAAGGCCAGTACGGCCACGTCGTCATCCAGATGGAACCAGGGGAACCCGGAAGCGGTTTCGAGTTTGTCAACAAGATCGTTGGAGGAACCGTTCCTAAGGAATACATCGGACCAGCCGAAGCCGGCATGAAAGAGACCTGCGAATCCGGCGTCATCGCCGGGTTTCCTCTGATCGATGTCAAGGTCTCGATGATTGATGGGTCATACCATGACGTGGACTCATCGGAGATGGCGTTCAAGATCGCCGGCTCCATGGCCTTCAAAGATGGCGTCAAGAAGTGCAATCCTGTGCTGCTTGAGCCCATGATGAAGGTCGAAGTCGAGATCCCCGAGGATTACCTCGGTTCGATCATCGGCGACCTCTCCTCCAGGAGGGGCCAGGTCGAAGGACAGGCCGTCGACAACGGCACGTCCAAAGTCCAGGCCAAAGTGCCTCTGGCCGAAATGTTCGGCTACGCCACCCAGCTCCGATCCATGACCCAGGGGCGGGGTATATTTTCAATGGAGTTCAGCCATTACGAGGAGGTTCCTCGGAATGTGGCCGAAGCCATTATTTCCAAGAATCAGGGAAACTCCTGATTTTTAAACTCCCTCTTCGTCAACCCCGACTCTATTCTGAACAATGGCCCGCGAGAAGTTTGAGAGGACCAAACCCCATGTCAACATCGGCACCATCGGCCACGTTGACCATGGCAAGACAACCCTGACTGCCGCCATCACCAACGTGCTGGCGTCCCTTGGTCAGGCCAAGGCTCAGGCCTACGACGACATTGATGGTGCACCCGAGGAGAAGGAGCGGGGCATCACCATCAACACCGCTCACGTTGAGTACGAGACCGGTGCTCGCCACTACGCCCACGTGGACTGCCCCGGCCACGCGGACTACGTCAAGAACATGATCACCGGCGCCGCCCAGATGGACGGCG
>CAZWFG010000030.1:0-16887 GCA_964632245.1 uncultured Synechococcus sp.
CCTCGGTGCAGTACCTCATGACCGACGTGAGCTTCGGCTGGTTGATCCGCTCCGTCCATCGTTGGAGCGCCAGCATGATGGTGCTGATGCTCATTCTCCACGTCTTCCGGGTGTACCTCACCGGTGGGTTCAAGCGTCCCCGCGAGCTCACCTGGGTCACCGGCGTCACGATGGCTGTGATCACCGTGTCTTTTGGCGTCACCGGATACTCGCTGCCCTGGGATCAGCTTGGCTACTGGGCCGTCAAGATCGTCTCCGGCGTTCCCGCCGCCGTGCCTGTGGTCGGCGACTTCATGGTGGAACTGCTGCGAGGTGGTGAGAGCGTCGGCCAGTCGACCCTGACACGCTTCTACAGTCTCCACACCTTTGTGCTGCCCTGGCTGCTGGCGGTGTTCATGCTTGCCCACTTCCTGATGATCCGTAAACAAGGCATCTCCGGTCCCCTCTGATCGCCTCGGATCTGACTAGCTTCCGTTCACATCCCCCCCCTCTCCGCCATGCACATCCTCAAGGAGCCTGATCTCAGCGATCCCAAGCTGCGCGCCAAGCTGGCCAAAGGCATGGGCCACAACTATTACGGCGAGCCCGCCTGGCCCAACGATCTGCTGTACATCTTCCCTGTCGTCATTCTGGGCACCATCGCCTGCATCGTTGGTCTGGCGGTGCTGGATCCGGCCATGCTCGGCGACAAGGCTGATCCCTTCGCTACTCCCCTCGAGATCCTTCCCGAGTGGTACCTCTATCCCGTCTTCCAGATCCTGCGGGTCGTTCCCAACAAGCTGCTCGGCATTGCCCTGCAGACCATGATCCCCCTGGGTCTGATGCTGGTGCCCTTCATCGAGAGCTTCAACAAGTTCCAGAACCCCTTCCGGCGGCCTGTCGCTATGGCGGTTTTTCTGTTCGGCACCGTGGTGGCCATCTACCTCGGCATCGGCGCTGCTCTGCCCATCGACAAGTCCCTCACACTTGGGCTGTTCTGAGTCGATTCCTTCAGCCATAGTCGCAACCCTCAGGGGTTCATCAAAACTTTGACTTCACCTCAAAGCCCGCCCTCGGCGGGCTTTTTTGTTGTACGGGGCCGCACGGGTTTGGACCAGGTGCTGAGCCGCAGCGGTGTGGCTGTTTCGTCCAGGTCAAACAGCTCCACATCTTCGGGGCAGCGGCGCAGCAGATGATGCAGCAACAAAAAGCCCACGATCGTCCAGGTCTGGTAGGTGCGGGCCTGCTGGCCCACCCAGGTGCCGGTGGGACCGTCAAAATATTCTGCCCACTGCTGCCGCGGCAACTGGTTCAGCTGTTGCCAGTAACACTCTTCCAGCATGGTGCGGGTCTGCCCCATCAGCAGCACATCGTCGGTTGGCCGGCGGCGGCGGTGCATCAGCACGGCGGCGGCAAAGGGCCACAGCAGGCTGGGCCAGTGGCCGCCGTTGTGGTAGCTCCAGGGCCAGTTCTTGGGATCCATGCCTGTTTTGTCGCGCCATTCATCGCCGTCCATGGGGGGATGGCAGATGCGCATGGGCATCTGCGCCATGAGGTGCTGCCGGTTGTGCAGCACCAGCCGGAACAGGGCCCGCTGCTGGGGTCCGGTGAGCAGACCGAACAGGGACCCCAGGGAATTGCCCAGGCTGTAGAAGCGGAAATCGGGTCGACCGGTGCGCATGTTGCCGATCAGATATCCGCCCCGATGGTCCAGCCATTCCTGCAGCCAGTGGGGAATGACTTCGGGCTGCACATTGAATTCGTTCTGAGATTGTTGATCGCCGTACTGTTCGGTGGGTCGCCGGCGCAGCACCTGCATGGTTTTGCTGGTCACCCAGTAATGCTTCAGCAGAAACACCCTCAGGTCGCGGGTCCAGGTGCGCGTCAACTCGAGGCGCTGCTGGGTGAGGCGGGCCGCCTGGCCCTTCTGCACCAGTTCCATCAGGCGACAGCAGCTCTTGAGGCAGCCGTAGAGCAGGCTCTGCACCTCCAGGGGGGCACCCCACACGTCCATGGGGCGGTCGATCATGAAGGAGCAGTCGGGGACGAACAACACCGGGGTGCCTTCGAAGGTGGGATGCAGCACCAGATCCAGCAGCAGCTGCACACCGCGCTGGACCCCCGCACTGGCGCCATAGATCACATCCCCGCTGGCCCGCACATACATCCAGCACAGCACCGGCCACCACAGGCTGGCGTCGACCGAGGTGATGCGGCCGATCGACCGCTGCCCGTAATCGGCGACGATGGTGCCGCTTTCTTCCACGAAACTGGTGGGGAAGACACCACGGGTGCGGGTGTTGGTGCTCTGCAGTTCCAGGCAGAGATCAAGAAAATGGCGAACGATCGGGAAGCGTCCCTGCAGCAGCAGGTACACCATCACCGGCACGTTGTCGCGCAAAAAGATCTCGCCGTAGTTCAGGGCCGAATCATGCAGATGGGTCTGCAGGGCCGCCAGGGCACCGGCCGGCTGGCCCCGCACCGTCACCAGCGTGCGTTCGAACAGCTCTTCGGCTGCGGCAACGATGCGTGCCTCGCCTGAATTGGGGCGGGTGCGTCGTTCCAGGGGGCGCGGCGGAACCATGGCAACGCAGACCAGTCCGCAAGCTACGTGGCGGCCGGGGTGAGTGCCAGGCTCCCGAGGGTGTCCACCACCGGCCAGGGGCCATCGGCAAGCGGGTCGGGGTTGCCGGGCCGGCGGCAGCCGCACACCTGCAGCCCGGCGGCGGCGGCGGCGGTCAGCTCTGCCCGGGCGTCGCTGAGAAAGAGCACCCGGTCAGGCCGGCACCCCAGGCGTTCGACCAGCCGCTCGTAGCTGGCGCTGTCCTGTTTGGGCCCGAGGCGGGTGTCAAACCAGCCGCTGAAGAGGGGGCGCAGGTCGCCTTCGCCGCTGTGGCCGTAGAGCAGCTGCTGGGCCGGCACCGAGCCGCTGGAATAGACCGCCAGCTGCAGGCCGGCCCCATGCCAGCGCCGCAGGGCCGGCGCCACATCCTCGAAGAGGGGGGCCTGCAGCTGCCCATCGGCGTAGCCGTCGGCCCAGATCATTCCCTGCAGATCCTTGAGGGCCGTGAGCTTGCGGTCGTGGGCGATCAGCCAGAGCAGCCAGGGCAGCAGATCCGTGGAGGCGTCGTCGGCCGCGGGGGCTGGCGGTGCCGTGGGGTCGGTCTCGTCGTGCCAGGCCTGCAGCAGCTGCTGCCGCAGGGGTTCGAGGGTCGGGCTGCCCCGCCGCCGCTGCAGCCAGGTGGGCAGCGCCTCGACCGCATGGGGAAACAACACACCGGTGACGAAATCCACCGGGCAGGTGGTGCCTTCGATGTCGAGCACCACCGCCTGCAGGGGGCCAAAGGTCAGCGGCACAGGCCCTCCAGCAGCAGCTGGCGCCAGCGTTGCTCCAGCAGAAATTCGAGGATCTCGACGTGACGCCGGGCCTGGCCCAGGTCGGCACCCCAGGCATAAAGCCCATGGCCGGCGATCAGCAGCCCGTGGGGGGCCGATGCCAGCAGGGGACCGGCGGCGTCGCTCAACCGTTGCAGGTCCTGGTCGTTGGCCAGCACCGGGATCGAGACCACGGTGTCGTGGCTGCGGATGCCTTCCAGGCCCTTGAGCATCTCCAGATCCCTCAGCTCCAGCCGGCCGGCCCCCAGGGCCCACCCCGACAGCAGGGTGGCGGCCTGGGAGTGGGTGTGCAGCACGGCCCCGGCCCCGCAGTGATGCACGATCGCCAGGTGCAGCAGGGTTTCGGCGCTGGCCCGTCCCGTCCCCTGCCGTACCGCACCGGCGCCATCGACGACGATAAGGGCCTCGGGGGCCACCTGGCCCTTGTCGACGCCGCTGGGGGCCATCAGCAGCTGCAGCGGCTGCGTTTGCAGCACGCAGCTGAAATTGCCGCCGGTGCCGTCACACCAGCCGCGGGCGTGCAGGGCCGCCATGGCGGCCGCGAGGTCGTGTCGGAGCTGTGGCTCCGGCGTGGTCAGGCTTGGCACGTGGGGCACCAGTGGCTGCTGCGTCCCCCCAGTCTGTCGCGCCGCAGCAGGGTGCCGCAGCGGCGGCAGGGGGCGCCGCTGCGCCGGTACACCCAGGCGGCGCCGCCGTAATTGCCGTTGGTGCCGGTCAGGTCGCGGAAATCGGAGAAGGTGGTGCCACCGGCGCCGATGCTGGTCTCGAGCACCGCCACCAGTTCGCGGCGCAGCCGCTCGAGGGCGGGGGGGCGCAGGCGCCCGGCCGGGGTCTGGGGGCGGATGCCGGCCAGGAACAGGGCTTCATCGGCGTAGATGTTGCCCACTCCCGCCACCAGCCCCTGGTCGAGCAGGGCACTTTTGATCGGCCTGCCCGATCCCTTCAGCCGGCTGCGCAGATGCTCAACGGTGAAGGCCGGACCGAGGGGTTCCGGTCCAAGGCGGCCCAGGCCGGTGATCACCCGCTCCTCGGCGACACCGGCGGGAACGAACCAGAGGGTGCCGAAGGAGCGCATGTCGACGAAGCGCAGTTCCCGCGGCTGCCCGTCCTGGTGGCCGAGGAAGCGCACCCGGGTGTGGCTGCAGGGAGGCGGGGCGTCGGCCGTGAGCCAACGGAACTGGCCGGTCATGCGCAGGTGACACCCCAGCACTCCGGCTGGGCCGCCATCCCGTTGCAGATCGGCCAGCAGATATTTGCCGCGACGGCGCCAGGGCCCCGGTCGGGTGCCGGCCAAGGCAGCGGCGAACCCGTCGCCATCGCCGGCCGGAGCCACGATCGCGCGGGTGCGCAGCACCTCGACCCGGTCCACCAGAAAACGATCCACCTGCGACGCCAGGCCGCGGCGGACCGTTTCAACCTCCGGCAGCTCAGGCACCGCCGGAAACCGTCAGGCCTTCTCGAGCTCGGCTTCGGAGAAGTTGTTGGTGTTCACCCCGCCGTCGACGCCCGAGAAGCCGTTGTAGTTGACCTTCTCGAAGCGCACCACCACGGGATAGCGGATGCCGGAGGTGTCGATGGAGGCAACGGTGCCCACTTCGTTGAACCAATACGACTCGGGACGCTTGATGCGCACCTTGTCACCGCGGGAGATCGCCATGCCGGAGCCGGGTCTGGACTGTCCGCCTGAAGTTACCCGGCGCCATGGGGCCCGGATGCCCGGCCGTCATGATTCGTCGTGCCCCTCCCCCCCACCGTGGTCGCCGTCGTCCCCCCGGAGCCGCCGCTGCTGCACCTGGATCTGCCCGATCCGGAGCAGGATGACCTCAGCAGCCTCGAGTTCCATGCCCGCCTGGGCCAGGCGTGGGAGCTCTGCGATCGCTTCGACCTGCAGACCGAGATCTGGCGTGGCCGCATCCTGCGGGCCGTGCGTGACCGCGAGAAGCGCGGCGGCGAGGGCCGCGGAGCCGGGTTTCTGCAGTGGCTGCGCGAGATGGAGATCAGCAAGACCCGGGCCTACGGGCTGATCCAGCTGGCCGAGTCGGCCGACAACCTGGTGGGCGGAGGCCTGCTGGAGGAGCAGAGCGTCAACAACTTTTCCAAGCGCGCCTTTCTCGACACCGCCCAGGCCGACCCTGAGGTGCAGCAGATGATCAGTGAGGCGGCCAATGAGGGCCAGCAGATCACCCGTCAGCAGGTGCGCCGCCTGGCCGAGGAGTTCACGGCGGCCACCAGTCCGCTGCTGCCGGAGGAGATCCGCGAACGCACCCAGAGCCAGCTGCTGCCGCCCAAGGTGGTGGCCCCGCTGGTGCGTGAGCTGGCGCGGCTTCCCGAACCGCAGCAGGAGGACCTGCGGCGGGTGCTGCGGGAGGAGCCCGAACTCGACCGCGTCAAGGAGGTGACCCACACCGCCCGCTGGCTCAGCCGGGCCGCCGAGGCCGGTCTGGCGGTGCGGGCCCTGCAGGGGGATGACCTTGACCTCGACCGCAGCCTCGAGGAGGCGGTGCGGCTCGATGTGCTCGGACTGGCGGCCGACCTGGTGCACCAGGCCCGGCAGCTCGAACAGGCCGTGCTGCGGCTGCACACCAGCTGGCGCCGGCTGGGGGGGCTGCACGAACGCCTCTGGCTCGAGAGCGGCAGCTCGACCCCCCACCTGCGGCGCCTGCTGCAGGCCCTCGAACCGCTGAACGGCACCAATCTGCGGGTGTCGCTCGGCGAGCTGGCCGGTGGCCGGCGGCTGCGATTGCAGCTGGTGGAGGAGAGCCCCGAGCAGCTCGAGGCGCCGCCCCTGCCGCCCCGCCCCTGAGCCCTTGCCCCGGCCGCCAGGACCGGTAGGGTCCCCCTGTGGCCGATCCCCTGCGCGAGACCCTCCGAGAGCGCTTCGGCTGGGATGAGTTCCGCCCGGGGCAGCGGCCCGTGGTCGAGGCCCTGCTCGAAGGCCGCGACTGCCTGGCGGTGCTGCCGACCGGCGCCGGCAAGTCGCTCTGTTATCAGCTGCCGGCCCTGGTGCGGGGTGGCGTGGTGCTGGTGGTGTCGCCGCTGGTGGCGCTGATGCAGGACCAGGTGGTGCAGCTGCGCCGCAGGGGCATCGCCGCCGCCTGTCTGCATGCCGGCCAGGGCCCGGACAGCTACCGGCAGCTGCAGCGGCTGCTCGAAAGCCGCCAGCTGCGGCTGCTGTATCTGGCGCCCGAACGTCTGCAGGGGGAGGCCTGCCGGCAGCTGCTCGACGACCTGCTGGACCAGCGTCAGCTGGTGGCCCTGGCGGTGGACGAGGCCCATTGCATCAGCGCCTGGGGCCACGATTTCCGCCCCGACTACCGGCGGCTGGGGCAGCTGCGGCGCCTCTGCCCGGGGGTGCCCCTGGTGGCCCTCAGTGCCACGGCACCGCCGCGGGTGCGGGCCGACATCATCCGGCTGCTGGAGCTGCGGCGCCCCCTGCTGCAGGTGCGTTCGGCCCGCCGTCCCAACCTGCAGTACGTGATGCAGCCCCGGCCCGACGATCCCCTGCCGCTGGTGCTCGAGGAGCTGGCGGCCTGCCGTGGGGCGGCCCTGCTCTACAGCCGCACCCGCCGGGGGGTGGAGGACTGGGTGGCCCGGCTGCAGCAGGCCGGTTGGCCGGCCCTCGGCTATCACGCCGGCCTTGACCCCGACACCCGTTCCGAGGCGCTGCAGCGCTTCCTGGAGGAACCCCGACCGGTGCTGGTGGCGACGGTGGCCTTCGGGATGGGCGTCGACCGGCCTGACGTGGGGCTGGTGCTGCATCTGCAGCTGCCCCCGAGTCCGGAGGGCTACCTGCAGGAATCGGGCCGAGCCGGCCGTGATGGGGGGCCGGCACGGGTGGTGCTGCTCCATGGTGAAGGGGACCGCAGCAGCTTCCGCCGGGCCGCCGGTGGTCTGGCCCCGGAGGCTGAGCTGCAGCGTCTCGCCTGGCGCCAGTGGCGTCGCATGGAGGCGGTGGCCGAGGGGGCCGACTGCCGCCAGCAGGCCCTGTTGCGGGCCGTGGGCGAAGTGGCGTCTCCCTGCGGCTGCTGTGACCGCTGCCTCGAACCTCCCCTGCGGGAGGACGGCACGGCGGCGGCGCAGCGCTTGCTTGAGGCCCTGGCGGCCGAGGCCGAGGGGTGTGATGGCACAGTCCTGGCCCGCCGCCTGGCGGCGGAGAGCGAAGCCGATGATCCCGCCTGGCTCTGGCGCTGGCGCCTGCGCCGGCTCGCCGAGGCCGGGCTGGTCAGCGAAGCGGAGGAGGGGGGGCGACGGCTATGGCTGGCCGAGGCTGGCAAGGCCTGGCTGCGGCGGCCCTGGACCCTGGCCTGGCCGCAGCCACCGCGGCTGCTGACGGATCAGCCGCCGGTGAGGGCGGTGTCACGGCAGGCAGCGCCCAGCAGTTCCTGCTCGAACGACTCCTTGGGGGCATCCCAGGTTTTCCAGGAACCGGCGGGTCCGGTGACATTGAGCCGACGGGCGCCGCAGTTCACCGCCACATAAAGGGTCTGGCCCTGGCTGTTCACACCGGGGGCCACGAGGCTGCCGGCCATGGTCCGCCAGGCGCTCCAGTCCACCTGCAGCGGCCCGTAGTGGCGCCAGTCGGGGGTGGCGCTGCGCTTGGCCAGCACGGGGGGACGGGCGGCCGAAGGGGCGGCGGGCCGGACCTCGGGTTTCACGTCGGCTTTCACCTCGGGCTTCGCCTCGGTGTTCACCGTCGATGCCCCTCCCCCGGGCACGGCGGCCGCGGTGGGTTCCACGGGGCGGGTGCCGGCGGGCAGGCGCAGGCTGGTGCCCCACTTGACCTTGTTGGGGTCGTCGATGGCGTTGAGGCTGATCAGGGTGGCCACGGGGATGCCGTAGAGCCGGGCGATCGACGAGAGGGTCTCCTTCTGCTGGACCACATGCACCGGTTCGGCGGCCCGCAGCGGCAGGACCGGCAGCAGCAGCAGCAGGACGAGCAGGGCGCGTCGCATGGCGTCGGGACGGAAGGGGGGATGCGCCGCACCATAAGGAGCCTGGCGCGTTGCGCCAGTCCCCCCATCAGGGCAATCGGCGGGCCAGGCCCAGCCGGTTGCCGTAGGGCGGATAGCGCAGGGGCACATCCCAGCCGCTGGGCCGGTCCAGCACGGTGCGCAGGTTGGAGAAGGTGTCGAAGCCGGCCTGGCCGTGGCAGCGGCCGTGGCCGCTGGGGCCCACGCCTCCGAACGGCAGTGTCGGTGCCGCCGCCTGCAGCACCACATCGTTGACCACCACGCTGCCGGAACGGCTGCGACGCAGCACCTCCTCCCGGGCGGCGGCGCTGCGGCTGAACAGATAGACGGCCAGGGGCTGGGGTTGGCGGGCGATGCGCTGCAGGCCTTCCTCCAGGTCGGCGATGGGCAGCACCGGCAGCACCGGGCCGAAGATTTCCTCCTGCAGCAACGGATGGTCGGCGCCGCAGCGCACCACCGTCGGGGCCAGGTAGCGGCTGGCGCGGTCGCCGTTGCCGCCGCAGAGCACCTCGGCCCCCTGCAGCAACCCCATCAGCCGGTCGTGGTGGGCGGTGCTCACCAGCCGGCCGTAATCCGGTGACCGCTGGGGATCCGGGCCATAGGCCGCAGCGATGGCGGCCACCAGGGCCCGCTCCAGGGGCTGCCGCAGCCCTGGGGTCACCAGCACGTGGTCGGGGGCCAGGCAGGTCTGGCCTGCATTGAGAAACCGCCCCCAGACGATGCGACGGGCGGCCACGGGCAGGTCGGCGTCGTCGAGCACCAGGCAGGGGTTGCGCCCCCCCAGCTCCAGCGTCACCGGCGTCAGCTGACGGGCCGCCGCGGCCATCACCTCACGACCCACGGCGGTTCCGCCGGTGAAGAACACATGATCGAAGGGCTCCTGCAGCCATTGCCGTGCCGTGGCGGCATCCCCGGTCACCACCTGCACCACCTCGGCGGGCAGATGCCTCGGCAGGGCCTCCGCCAGCAGGGCCGCCACGGCCGGGGCGTGCTCCGACGGTTTGAGCACCGCGGTGTTCCCCGCCGCCAGGGCCGAGATGAGCGGATCGAGGCTGAGCAGAAACGGGTAATTCCAGGGCGCCAGGATCAGCACGCAGCCGAGGGGTTCGGGCTGCAGCCAGGCCCGTGCCGGCCACTGCAGCAGGCCCGTGCGCAGGGGCCGCGGCCGCATCCAGCGCCGCAGTTGCCGTCGGGTGTGCAGCAGTTCGTCGCGCACCCCCCGCCATTCGATCCAGGCCTCGAGCGGAGGCCGGCCCAGGTCGTCGGCCAGGGCCTGCAGCAGTGGCTGCTCCACCGCCTGCAGCAGCTCGGCCAGCCGCTGCAGCTGCAGCCGCCGCCACGCCAGGCTGCGGGTGGTTCCCGCCAGCACGGGGTCCCGCAGGGGGGTGAGGGCTGTCATGGAAGCGGTTCATGGCGAGCCCCATGCTGACCGTCACCCTTTAGTCTCCGGCGCAATCCAACGTGCACCTTCCATCCATGCGGCGCCTTTTCCAGCGGCTGCTGCCGGCCGTGGCGGCGGCGGCCCTGCTCCCCCTGGCGGGCTGCGGCGGCGGTGACACCGGTGTCGGCGGCGGCCGGCTGGCGGCGATCAAGGCCCGCGGCCAGCTGATCTGCGGTGTCGACGGCAAACTGCCCGGCTTCAGTTACCAGGACAAGGGCAAATACGTCGGCATTGATGTCGATGTGTGCCGGGCCCTGGCCGCGGCCCTGTTCAACGATCCCAGCAAGGTCGAATTCCGGGAGCTCACCTCGAGTGAGCGCTTCACGGCCCTGGCCAGCGGCGAGATCGATGTGTTGTCGCGCAACACCACCTACACCCTCAGCCGCGATGCGGCCGGCGGCAATGGCCTGGATTTCGGCCCCACCATCTATTTCGACGGCCAGGGGGTGATGGTGCCCAAGGCGAGCGGCATCACCAGCCTCAAGGGCCTGGCGGGCAAGACCATCTGCGTCGAGAACGGCACCACCACCGAGCTCAACCTGGCCGACCGCTTCCGTGAGCAGGCCATTCCCTACACCCCCGTCAAGTACCAGACCGGCGACCAGACCTACGGCGCCTATCTGCAGGGCCGTTGCGCCGCCGTCACCAGCGACCGCTCGCAGCTGGCCGCCAAGAAGACCAGCTTCCCCGACCCCGACGCCCACGTGCTGCTGCCCGAGGTGCTCAGCAAGGAGCCCCTGGGCCCGGTGACCGTCAACAACGACTCGGCCCTGGCCGATGCCCTGCGCTGGGTGGTGTTCGCCACGATGCAGGCCGAGGAGTCGGGCATCACCGCCGCGAACCTCAAGGACAAGCTGGCCTTCGCCAAGGCCAACCCCAACCAGGCCGACCTGCGCCGCTTTCTGGGGGTGGAGGGTGAGTTCGGCAAGCAGCTGGGGCTGCCGGCCGACTTCGTGCCCCGGGTGCTCGCCGCGGTGGGCAACTACGGCGAGATGTTCGAACGCAACGTCGGCCAGGGCTCGCAGCTGAAGCTGGACCGGGGCCTCAACCGCTCGTACCGCCAGGGCGGCCTCATCTATTCGCCCCCCTTCCGGTGAGCGGTCTCCCCTGGTGGCGTGACCGGCGGCGGCTGGGCTGGCTGATCCAGTTGGCAGTGGGCCTCACCCTGCTGCTGGTGATTGCCCTGTTGCTCGGCAACCTCGAACGCAATCTCACCCGCGCGGGCCTGCGGCTGTCGTTCAGCTGGCTCGATGACCCGGCGGGCTTTGACATCGCCGAAACGCTGCTGCCCTACTCCGCCCAGAGTTCCTATGCGATCGGGCTGCTGGCCGGCTTCGTCAACACCCTGCGGGTGGTGATCAGCGGGCTGGTGCTGGCGACGGTGCTGGGGGTCGCCACCGGCGCCGCCAGCCTCAGCCGCAACCCGCTGCTGGCGGCCGTGATGCGCACCTACGTCGAGGTCGTGCGCAATGTGCCGCTGCTGCTGCAGCTGGTGTTCTGGTATTTCGCGGTCTTTCTGGCCCTGCCGGCGGCCCCCCAGGCCCTGCGGCTGCCATGGATCTCCCTGGCCAAGAGTGGGGTGTTCCTGGGGTCGGTGAGCCTCGTCAACGGGGAGCTGGTGGGCGGCTGGCGTCTGTCGCTCGAACTGGCGGCCCTGCTCACCGGACTGGTGGTCTATTCGGGGGCCTTCATCGCCGAGGTGGTGCGCGGGGGCATCGTCTCGGTGCCCCGGGGCCAGTGGGAGGCCGCCGCCTCCCTGGGGCTGAAGCCCCTCGCGACCCTGAGGCAGGTGGTGCTGCCCCAGGCCCTGCGGGTGATCGTGCCGGGTCTCAACAGCCAGTACATCTCCCTGGCCAAGAACTCGTCCCTGGCGGTGGCCATCGGCTATCCCGACCTTTATGCCGTCGCCGAGACCACCCTCAACCAGACCGGCCGCGGCATTGAGGTCTTTCTGATCCTGCTCACGGTCTATCTGGGCCTTGACCTCGGCATTTCGCTCGTCATGAACCGGATCGCCCACCTCGTGAGGATTCAGGAGCGATGAAGCGTCCACCGATGGGCCCGTGGCGGGCCCTGGTCGCCACCCCTGCCGACACGGCCCTCACGGCGGTGCTGGCCATTGTTCTGGGTTGGGCCGCCTGGGGCGTGCTCGGCTGGGCCTTCGGCCGTGCCCAGTGGCTGGTGGTGCGGGCCAATGCCGCCACCCTGATGGTGGGCCGTTACCCCGAGCCCCAGCAGTGGCGCCTCTGGCTGCTGCTGGGGCTGCTCGTGAGCCTCGCGGGCCTCAGCTGGGGGCTGCTGCGCGGTCCGGGGCGCTGGCCCCGCAACGACCGGCTGGCTGCCGCGGGGCTGGCCGCCGCCACCCTGCTGCTGCCGCCGCTGCTGGCCCTGGGGGCGGCCAACCAGCTGCGGCTGGTGCTGCTGCTGGCCCTGCTGCTGCTGCTGCGCTGGGCCGTGGCCCGCTGGAGCAGCCACGCTGTCCTGCGGCGGATCGGCCACGCCTGGGGTGCCGTCTGGGCTGTGGCCTATCTGCTGGGCCTGTGGCTCATCGCGGGTGGCCTCGGGCTGCCGACGGTGCGGCCGGCCGACTGGGGCGGCTGGATGTTCACCCTGATGATCACCAGCCTCACCCTGCTGCTGGCCCTCCCCCTGGGGGTGCTGCTGGCCCTGGGGCGCCGCAGCGAGCTGCCCCTGCTGCGCTGGTTGTCGGTGGCCTACATCGAGCTGATCCGTGGCGCGCCGCTGATCACGCTGTTGTTCCTGGGCCAGAACCTGGTGGGTTTTCTGGTGCCCGGTGGCCTGGCGCCCGATCGGGTCTGGCGGGCTGCGGCGGTGCTCACCGGTTTTGCCGCCGCCTACCTGGCCGAGGCCGTGCGCGGCGGACTGACCGCCGTGCCGCGTGGGCAGCTGGAGGCCGCCCGCTCCCTTGGACTGTCGATGCCTCAGGCCATTCGCCATGTGGAGCTGCCCCAGGCCCTGCGGGTGGCGCTGCCGGCGATGGTGGGCCAGTGCATCGCCCTGCTGCAGGACACGACGCTGCTGTCGATCATCGGCCTGTTCGACCTGCTGGGCACCGCCCGCAGTGTGCTGGCGAATCCAGACTGGCTGGGGCGCTACGCCGAGGTCTATCTCGTGCTGGCGGTGCTCTACTGGTGCTCCTGCGCCGCCCTTTCGATGGGCAGCCGCGCCCTGGAGCAGCGGCTGTCCCTCAGCCGCGACCGTTCCCCCGTTCCTTCCCAACCCGCCGCCTGACGATGAGCCGCGACGACAGCCCGCTGATGATCGAGGCCTGTGGGGTGCAGAAGTGGTATCCCAACGGCTTCCACGTGCTGCGGGGGGCCGACCTGCAGGTGCGGCGCGGGGAGCGGGTGGTGATCATGGGCCCGTCGGGGTCGGGCAAGAGCACCTTCCTGCGCACCTTCAACGCCCTGGAGGACTACCAGGAGGGTCGGGTGGTGGTTGATGGCATGCTGCTGGATGAGGACCTGCGTCACATCGACGCCATCCGCCGGGAGGTGGGGATGGTGTTCCAGCAGTTCAACCTGTTCCCGCACCTGTCGGTGCTCGACAACCTGATGCTGGCCCCGGTGCAGGTGCGGCGCCGCCCGCAGGCCGAGGTGCGCACCCAGGCCTTCGAACTGCTCGAGCGGGTGGGCATCCACGCCCAGGCCGATCGTTTCCCCGGGCAGCTTTCCGGGGGCCAGCAGCAGCGGGTGGCGATTGCCCGGGCCCTGTGCATGGAGCCGCGCATCATGCTGTTCGACGAGCCCACCAGCGCCCTCGATCCCGAGATGGTGCGCGAGGTGCTGGATGTGATGAAGCAGCTGGCGGCCGATGGCATGACGATGGTGGTGGTGACCCACGAAGTGGGTTTCGCCCGCGAGGTGGCCGACCGGGTGGTGCTGATGGACGAGGGCGTGGTGGTGGAGCAGGCGTCACCATCGGCCTTTTTCGGAGCGCCGCAGCAGGAACGCACGCGCCGCTTTCTGGCCCAGATTCTCTGAGGATTTCGCCCTTCGTTTCTCATAAATGAAGCCTTTCATCCTTTGCAATCCATCTGCGGCTTGACTCCGCGTTGGCTTCGAAGTTGTTGAGAGAATGCGCTGATCTGCCTCGGCACGTGCTTGCTCGACGCTGAGACACTCGAATCCTTTGATCATGTGATCTGGCGCGGTTCGGGCCATGCCGCCGCGGCGGCCCTCAACCGCAGCCAGAGTGCCGTCAACCGCGACACCCGCGCGGTGGCGCGGCTGTTCGCCCTGGAGTTGAAGCGCCAGGCCGGCGACTGGCAGGTGCTCGGAGATCAGTCCCTGTTGCTGCTCGAGCGGGAGGTGCACCAGCGGTTCCGGCTGCTGCGGGGGCGGCGGCTGCGGCTGGAGGCGGCCTACTGGTGGCGCCATGCGCTCGAAGCCTCTCCACCGCCCGGCTGGTGCACCGGCGTGTTCAACCTGCCGGGTCCCCGGCGCCCCGTGCAGCTGCTCAAGGACCGGGTCATCGATGCCTGGGTCTACGCCGATCCCGACCTGCCCGACCACGACCCCGAGCTGGTGGTGCTGCGCTTCTCGGATGCGGCCATTCAGCTCATCGCTGATCCCCGCCATCCGCTGCAGCGGCAGAGCGGCCTGCGGCTCGCCGACACGGGGGCCTTCCCCACCCTTGCCCTGCCGGACGAGCTGTTGCCCGAGGCCGCCAGGGCCTTCCGCGCCCTCGGCCTCTGGACCACCCCCTCCCGCATGGCCCGTTATGAACTCGACCGCTGGGAGGGCCTCTGCGAAGACGAGGTGACGATCGCCTATGGCTTCGGCCTGTCGCTTGAGGTGCAGCCCGGGCTGCGCCCCCTGCCCCTGGCCCTGCCGATGCGCACCAGTGATGCCCTGATCCTGCGGCGCGATGTGGCCGACCAGCTGCCATTCGGGACGTTGCTGGGTGATTTGCGTCGTCGAACGGCTCACCACGCGCTGGGCGATCGCGATTACCAGCTGAGAGACAGTCCCAATTAGTCGTTTTTTGCATATTCGACCCGCACGGGTCAAGAAGCGGTGGCAGAAGAGCGGCGCTCTTGAAATACTTTTCTCAGAGTGGTGTCTCTTCTTGATTGACGAGGCCACCCTCGAGTCCCTCGACCATGTGCTCTGGTTGCGCTCCGGCACTGCGGCGTCGGTGGCCCTCAACCGCAGCCAGAGCACCATCAGCCGCCAGGTGCGCGAAGCGCTCTGCCTTTTTGATCTCACCCTGGTGCGGCGCCTGGGGGATCAGCACCTGGAGGGGGACACCACGCTGCTGCTGCTCGAGCGCCGGGTGCAGCAGCTGTATCGCCTGCGCTTCGGTCGGCGCCTGCGGCTGGAGGCCGGCTACTGGTGGCGCCAGACCCTGGAGGCGGCCCCACCCCAGGGCTGGCGTTTCGGCACCTTCGACCATGTGGGCCCCCATCGACCGCTGCAGCTGCTGCGGGAACGGGTGATCGACGCCTGGCTCTACGCCGATCCCGACCTGCCCGACGACGACCCCGACCTGCTGGTGCTGCGCTTCAGCGAGGGGACTCCGCTGCTCACCGCTGCGGCCGGCCATCCCCTCCATGACCAGGGTCGCCTCAGCCTGGATGACTGCCGTGCCTTCCCCTCCCTGGCCCTGCCCCCCGGTGTGGTGCCGGGGGAGGAGCGGGTCTGGCGCGGACTGGGTTTCTGGACCGCATCCTGTCCGATGCCCACCTATCGGGCCGAATGCTGGGAGGGACGCTGTGGCGACGGTCTCACCCTCGGCTACGGCTGGGGCCTGGGTGTGGCCCTCGAGCCACGTCTGCGGCCCCTGCCGGTGGAGGTCCCCCTGCGGTTCAGCGACGCCCTTGTGCTGCGCCGCGACGTGGCGCACGAGCTCCAGCCTGCAGGGCTGCTGCGCCATCTGCAGAGTCTTCTCACCCCACTGCTCGACGGCCCCGCCGGGTTTTGCCTGCTGGCCGTCTGAACCGGCGCTTCGGCAGCATGGGTGGCTCACCACTGCCGAGTCGAGGGATGCCCATCCGGCGCCTGCTGCGTTATCTGCTCTTTCCCCTCGCCTGCTGTGCCGCCGGCCTCACGATCATCCTGGGTCTGCAGGGGGTGCAGGCGGCCTGGGTCACCCTGGTGCTGCTGCTGCTGGAGGTGTCGCTGTCGTTCGACAACGCGGTGGTCAACGCCCGCGTGCTGGAGCGCCTCACCCCGGGGCAGCAGCGCTTCTTTCTCACGTGGGGTCTGGTGATCCCGGTGTTCGGCGTGCGGTTCGTGGGCCCATTGCTGCTGGTGGCCCTGGCCGGTGGGGTGGGCCTGGGGGAAGCCCTCGATGCGGCCCTGCACCATCCCGACCACTACCGCGAGCTGCTCGCGCTGGCGGAACCGCGAATCCTGGCCTTCGGCGGCATGTTTCTGCTGATGGTGTTTCTGCGGTACTTCTTTGATGAGGCCAAGACCCTGCACTGGTTCCGCCCGCTGGAGCGGCGCCTCAGCGACGCCGGTCGCATCGAGGCCCTCGAGGTGGCCCTGGCCCTGGTGGTGCTGCTGCTGCTCGTGGGCCTGATCCCAGCGGGCCTGCGGGCAGACGTGATGGTCGCCGGTGTGCTGGGGTTGGTGCTGCAGTTGCTGAGCACGTCCCTGGCCGAGGCCTTCGGCGGGGAGGGTGAGGCCGTGGGGCGGCTGGCGGCCGGTGGTGGCCTGGCCAGCCTGATCTACCTCGAGCTGCTCGATGCCTCCTTCAGCCTTGACGGCACCATCGGCGCCTTTGCCATCACCCAGAACTTGGTGTTGATCATGGCCGGCCTCGGCCTCGGCGCCCTGTTCATCCGCTCCCTGACCCTGATGCTCACCCGGGAGCGGGCCCTAGACCAGCTCATCTTTCTGGAACATGGCGCCCACTACGCCATCGGTGCCCTGGGGCTGCTGATGCTGGCCGGCATCCTGCTCGGCCGCTGGCATTGGCATGTTCCGGAATGGCTCAGCGGCCTGATCGGTGTGGTGCTGCTGCTGCTGGCCCTGGGGGATTCCCTGCGCCAGGCCGGCAGCAGACACGGTGGTGATGAAGCCCTTGACGAGACTTGAACTCGTGACCTCTCCCTTACCAAGGGAGTGCTCT
>CAZWFG010000031.1:0-16858 GCA_964632245.1 uncultured Synechococcus sp.
AGGTGCCCATGGCCCCGCTGATCTGGCCCACGCTCACCGTCCGCTCAAGCCGTTCCAGACGCTCGCGGTTGCGTTCCACCTCCGCCAGCCAGCCGGCCAGCTTGAAGCCGAAGGTGATCGGTTCCCCATGGATCGCATGGCTGCGGCCGATCATCACCGTGTCGCGGTGGGCACGGGCCTGGCAGCGGATCGCTTCGGCCAGGGCGTCCAGTTCCTTGCGCAGCAGCACCGTCGACGCCTTGAGCTGCAGCGCCAAGCCCGTGTCCAGCACATCGGAGCTGGTCATGCCCACATGGATGTACCTGCCCGCATCCCCCACGTGCTCGTTGACGTTGGTGAGAAAGGCGATCACGTCGTGGCGCACTTCGGCCTCGATCTCGAGGATGCGTGCCTCACTGAACCGGGCCTGCGATCGGATGGCGGCCACCGCCTCAGCCGGCACCCGGCCGAGCTCTGCGTTCGCTTCAGTGGCGGCGATCTCCACCTCCAGCCAGCTCTGGAACTTGGCTTCTTCGGTCCAGATCGCTCCCATCTCCGGGAGGGTGTAACGCTCGATCAAGCTTCCGTCGGTATCGACCGATCACCCTAGGCCGGGGTGCGGCGCCCATCCTGGGCCAGGTCGTCGTCGGGGGTGAGGCTGCGGCGGGCCACCTCCCACTGGATCAGCGGTCCCCAGGCCTGTTGACGCACCCAGCAGCGGCGGCCTTCGCAACGGATCAGCTCAAACGACGGCAGGTCGTCGGGGTGCTGACGCAACCGCACGAAGCTACCGGGTTGCAGCACCTGCGGAAACGGCAGCAGCTGGCCGGGGCCTGACTCGGAGGGGGGCATTGATCCCTTCGAAGGTTCACGAATCCTCGGGCGAATTTCGCCATCTCCAGAGGCTCGTCGGCATTTCCTCGGTTTTGTTGCCGGTCTGTGTTGCGGCAGGCTGATGAAGGCCCCTGCGGCCGGTCGCCGTTGTGACAGCACTGCCATGGCCAGCCGCCAACGTCTTGATCTGCGCCTGCAGGAGCTGGGGCTGGTCGACAGCCGCCAGCAGGCGCAGCAGCTGATCCGGGCCGGCCGGGTGCGCATCGACGGACAGGTGGTCGACAAACCCGGCCAGCTCATCCCCCTCGAGGCCGTGCCGATGGTGAGCCAGCCGCCGCGTTTCGTCTCGCGCGGCGGCGAGAAGCTGGCCGCCGCCCTGGAACAGCTGCCCATCCGTGTGCACGGCCGCTGCTGCCTTGATGCCGGCATCTCCACCGGTGGCTTCAGCGACTGCCTGCTGCAGCACGGCGCCCGTCGCATCCATGGCGTGGATGTCGGGTATGGCCAGACCGCCTGGAGCCTGCGCCAGGACCCGCGGCTGGTGCTGCGGGAACGCACCAATGTGCGCCATCTGCGCCCTGAAGATCTGTATGCGCCCGACGAGGAATGGCCTGACCTGGCGGTGGCTGATCTGTCCTTCATTTCGCTCACCCTCGTGTTGCCGGCCCTGCAGGGGCTGCTGGCCGGCGGTGCAGCCGCCGAGGCGGTGGTGCTCGTCAAACCGCAGTTCGAGCTGGGGCGCGAACGGGTCGGCAAGGGTGGCGTGGTGCGCGATCCCCGCGGTCGCCGGGATGCCGTGGTGGCGGTGGCCACGGCGGCGGCAGCCCTGCACTGGCGGCCCCTGGGGCTGGTGGCCTCGCCGGTGCATGGACCTGCCGGCAACCGCGAGCTGCTGCTCTGGCTGGGGCCCGCCCCCGGCCTCGACGACCGGGCCTGGGAGGCCGCCCTGGGGGCCCTCTGAGGGTTCAGATGGCGCTGCCGTCGCGGTCGCCGGTGCGGATGCGCACCACGGATTCCACTGGAGAGACGAAGATCTTGCCGTCACCGATCTCGCCGGTGCGGGCCGCCTCCTGGATGGCATTGACCACCACATCCACCTTGTCGTCATCGACGACGATGTCGAGCTTCAGCTTCTGCAGGAACTCGACGGTGAACTCGGAACCGCGGTAGCGCTCCACCTGCCCCTTCTGGCGGCCGAAGCCCCTCACCTCCGTCACGGTCATGCCGACGATGCCGGCATTGACAAGCGCCATCTTGACGTCGTCGAGCTTGAAGGGACGGATGATCGCCTCGATCTTCTTCATGGTGCTGGGGTCTTTGCCAGGATTATGGACCGGTGGCCATTCCATGAAGCCCTCGCTCCATCGGTCGTAGCGATTGCTACGCCCACTCCACCCTGTCTGCCATCCGTCCCGTGACCACCACCCCCCCCGAGCCCATCCCCCAACCCGTGGCTCCCCCGGAAGCAACCTCCCGGCCCCACTACGGCGAGCGGGCCATCGCCGAGGCCCAGCTGATCTGTTTCGACAACCCTCGCCCCGGCCGCGTCTATGAGGTCGCCATCACCCTGCCCGAGTTCACCTGCCTCTGTCCCTTCTCGGGCTACCCCGATTTCGCGAGCCTGCAGCTCCTCTACCAGCCCGGCCCACGGGTGCTTGAACTCAAGGCCCTCAAGCTCTATGTGAACCGCTGGCGTGACATCACCATCTCCCACGAAGAGGTGGTCAACCGCATCCTTGACGATCTGGTGCACGTGGCCGAGCCACTCTGGATGCAGCTGGAAGCCGACTTCAATCCCCGGGGTAACGTCCACACCGTCGTCACGGCCCGCCACGGTCAACGTCACGCCAACTGACGGCCTCGTCCACGAGACCCGGCAGGCTGTCGGCGAAGCCGGTCAGGTCCCGGTTGCAGAGTCCCCCCACATGCAACCGGTCGCCATCGGCGATGGCCCACAGCTGCCGGGTGGCGATCAGGCTCAACACCCCCCCCGTCAGCAGCACGGCAAAGCCGCCATAGACCAGCGGCACCCCCGGATCACGCTTGATCAGCAGACCACTGGCCGGCAGCACCTCGCTCAGCCGCAGGGGGAGACCTTCGACCTCCACCGGGCTTCCCCCCACCGCCAGCAGCCCCAGCCGCTGGCCCTCGGGACCGAACACCTCGGCAGGACCCTGTTCGCTGCGGAGGGTGAGCAGCACTGGCAGGGATCCATCCGGCCGGGTGGGCAGCACCAGCCCCCACACCTGCTCCCCCAGTTGGGGCAGGGTTTGCAGCGGCAGGGGCAGCACGGGGCTGCGGCCCAGCTGCAGACCCACCCGAGCGAGCCCCCAGTCGGCCTGGTACACCGTCACGCCCCGGTGGCGCAGGGGGTGGTTGACGCTGATCTGCACTTGCTGGCCGGGGTCTTCTGGCCGATCCCGCAACAGCAGTTCGGAGGTGAACTGCTCGGGGCGACCCTGGGGGTCGCGGTCGATGCTGAAGCGTTCGAGGGCCAGCTCCAGCCCCGGACCACCCCGGCGGCTGATCAGCTCGAGGCTGTTGCCGGGGGCCAGGAACCGCTCAAGGCGTTGGCCGCCGAAGGCGCCGACCACGGCCCCGGCAATGAACACCACCATGCCGGCATGCACCAGCAGCGGCCCCACCCGGCCCAGCAGACCCCGCCGGGCCGCCAGCCGCCCGTCACTGCGGCGCACCGCCCAGCCCCGTTCTCGCAGCAGGGCGTCGAGTCGATCCAGGGCCATGGCCCCATCGTCGCTGTCGCGGCTGAGGGCCACGGCCAGCTTGCTCAGCTGCCGTGGCTGGCGGTAATCGATCCAGCGCAGGCTGGCCTGCAGGGCGGGCCACTGGCGTCGCAGGCTGCAGAGCAGCAGGGCCAGGCTCAGCCAGGCCAGCAGCACCAGGAACCATTGGCTTGTGTAGAGGTGATCCAGCCCCAGGGCCAGCACCGCTGGCCCGGGCAGCAGGCCCAGCCACGGATGGTCCCCATAGCGCTCGAGGTAGAACGTCGCCTCTTCCCCCTGGGGAATGGCGGTGCCGATGGTGCTGGCCAGGGCGATCGCCAGCAGCAGCACGATGGCCAGGCGCAGATCCGACAGCAGGGCCAGCCCGCGCAGCAGCACGGACCGCGCCGGGGCCAGGGTCGGGGTCATGGCAGCTGCGCCACCAGGGACAGGCCCCCCAGGGCCACCAGCAGGGCGCCGCTGAGGGACGGAATCCAGCGGCTGAGGGGGCGCAGGGCCAGCAGCACCGGCAGGGCCGCCGCCAGGCTGCCGGCCAGGAGCAGCGGTAACACCTGACCGGCCCCGAAGCAGGCCAGCAGCAGCATGCCCAGGGCCGCCGAGCCGCTGCGGCCGATCCAGGCCAGCAGCACCGCCAGCACCGGGGTTGTGCAGGGGGAGGCGGCCAGGCCGAAGGCGAGGCCGGCGGCGATGGGGCCCAGGGCCGCCGGCACCCGCTGGCGCCACCGGTCGGGGTCGGGGCCGGCGGGCAGCCGCAGGGGCAGCAGCCCCAGCAGGTTGAGGCCCATCAGCAGCGCCAGCACGGCCACCGCCACGTTCAGGGCGGCGGGGGTGCGGCCATAGAGACGTCCCAGCAGGGCACTGGCACTGCCCAGCAGCACCAGGGCGCCCACGACGCCGCCGCAGAAGCCAAGACTGCGCTGCCAGGGGGCGGCTGCGGTCGCCCGGCTGCGTTGGCCATCGCCGCCGAAGCCTGCCAGGTAGGCCAGGCTCACCGGTAGCAGGGACAGGTTGCAGGGACCGAGGCTGGTGAGCAGCCCCGCCGTGAACACCAGCAGCAGGGTGGAGGGGCCGGGATGGTCGAGCCCCTGCTGCAACAGCCCCTCACTCCAGCGGGCCAGGGCGGCAAGGTCAACGGCGGAGGCCAGGGCGGAGGGGCTGGGAACGGTCACGGCGTCAGCCTATCGAGCCGGGGGGGCACTCCATGGGGCCTGGCGCAGGTGTTCGGTCACCGGCAGGGGCTGCAGGTGTTCGGTGCCTTCGGGCAGCCACAGATCCCCGGAGGGGGAGGCGTAGTGGATCTGCCAGGCATGGAAGGCCCTGAAGGCCCTGGGGTCGTCACGCATCAGGTCGGCGTAGGTCTGCACGGCCCGCACGTAATGCCAGCTGTTGTTGTAACCCCAGATGGCCTGGGCCAGGTTCTGCCGGCCTCCCCGCCGCACCAGGTAGCGACCGGCGGCGGCGATGGCGTCTTCGGGGTTGTCGATCGAGCCCTTGCCGATGCCGGGTTCGGCCCAGGTGCTGGGCAGAAACTGCATCGGGCCCCGGGCCCCGGCCACCGACAGCCCCTGCAGCCGACCCATGCCCGTCTCGACCAGGTTGATGGCCGCCAGGGTGGCCCAGTCGATGCCGGTGGCCTGTTCAGCCCGTCGGTAGGCGGCCTGCAGCCGGTCGGCGGGCAGGGGGGTGAGGATGCGCCAGGCCGGCAGCCGGTCTGCCACGGGGGCGCGGCGGTGCATGGCCAGAAATTCGCGGCGGGCCCCCACCTGGCGTTCGGCCCTTGACCGCAGCTGGGGCGGCAGGGCCGCCAGCACGGCGGTGTCCCATTCGGGTTTAAGGGACCAGCGGCGGTAGAGCACCTGTTGGCGATGGGCCAGGTCCGCCAGGCCTGCGGGGCTGAGGTCGTCGTCGGCAAGCGACTGTTCCACCTGGCCCAGCTGCCGGCCCAGGGGGGTGGGCTGGTCGGGCACCTGCGGGTAGCGGCGTCCGTTTGGGGCCGGGGGGCCGGCCTGGTCTTCAAGGGTCGCCTGGGTGGAGGGCGGCGCCGGGGCGGCCGGTGGGTCGCCGCTGGCCCCGCAGGCGGTCAGGAGGGTGACCGCCCCGAGACCGGCGATGAATGTTCGGCGGATTCCAGGGAGCATCGGATCAGCAGACCGGCCGTGAACAGGCTGGCCAGAAGGGAGTTGCCGCCGTAGCTCACCAGGGGCAGCGGCAGACCGGTGGTCGGCATGGCTCCGCTGGCGACGGCGATGTTCATGATCGATTGTCCGACGAGCAGGGTCGTGGCACCGATGGCCACCAGGCGCAGCTGATTGCCACGGGCCCGCAGGGCCACCTGCAGGCCCACCAGGCCGAACACCGCCAGAAACAGCAGCAGCACCAGGGAGCCCACGAGGCCGAATTCCTCGGCGTACACCGAGAAGATGAAGTCGGTGGTCTGGATCGGCAGGTAGGAGAGCTTCTGGGTGCTGAGGCCGAAGCCGCTGCCGGTCATGCCCCCCGAGCCGATCGCCAGCAGGCTCTGCACAAGCTGGTAGCCCGTGTCCCTGGCATCCTTCCAGGGGTCCAGGAAGGACGTGACCCGTTCCCGCTGGTAGCTGTTGATCAGGATGCTGAGGGTGCCCGCCGCGGCACCGAGCCCCGCCACGCCGGTCATCCAGCTGAGGGGCAGCCCCGAGGCGAGGGCGATGAACCACAGCAGCAGACCGGTGAGGGCCGCGGTGCTGAGGTTGGGCTGCTTGAGGATCAGCAGGATCAGGGCGCCGAAGATGCCCAGCCAAAGCAGACGCTGGTCGGGGCTGATCCGACGCCAGTGGGCAAAGAGGGCGGCTCCCTGCAGGACCACGAACGGTTTGACCAGTTCGGTGGGCTGCAGCTGGATCGGTCCCAGCACCAGCCAGCGGCTGGCCCCGTTGACCTCGGTGCCCACCACCAGGGTGAGGGCGATCAGCAGGCAGCCCAGCAGCACCGCGGGCCCCGCCAGGTGCAGCAGCCGCCGGATGGAGGTGCGGATCACGACCAGCAGCAGACCCCAGCTGATCGCCAGCCAGATCAGCTGGCGCTGGATTGTGTAGAAGCCGCTGCCGGTGTCCTGCAGGGACGGCCACCAGCTGGCAGACAGCAGCACCACCAGCCCGAACAGGCACCAGGTGACCACCAGGCCCAGCAGCAGCCGTGTCTCCGTCGGCCAGACGGAGAGGGGCAGGGGCAGCAGGCCCCCATGGGATGGTGATGCCGCTCGGGCCATCGCTGCACTCGGGACTGACGCCATTACCGCGCCCCGGCGCCCGGGCGGCCCCTCTTGAGGGACAAAAAAAAGCCCGGCCGAAGCCGGGCGAGGGAATGGATGAGAACCAGGAAGCGAGAGCCTCTGCCGATCAGTTGCCGACGTTGGTCTGACGACGACCGGTGACGAGCTCGACCTTGATGATCTTGCCGCCTTGTTTCATGATTCGCTGCTGTTCAGCAAACCAACTTTCGTAGGGCACCCACTTGGTGAAGTAGGTGTTCTGCAGTTCGCGCTGGGTCCGGATCTTTTCCGGACAGGGAATGCAGGCTGTGATCTTGAAGAGACGCATGGGGCTCCTGAGCGGAAGGAGAGCTCAGTTGCCGAGGCCGGAGCTCAGGTAGTCGAAGTAGACACCCATCTCACGACCGGCATCGGGACCGACGACGGCGGCGGTCACTTCCTTCATGGCCTGGATGGTCTGAACGGTGGCACCGATGGGCACCCCAAGGGAGTTGTAGGTCTCCTTGAGGCCGTTCAGCACCCGCTCGTCGAGGATCGACGTGTCACCGGCCAGCATGGCGTAGGTGGCGTAGCGCAGGTAGTAGTCGAGGTCGCGGATGCAGGCCGCATAGCGACGGGTGGTGTACATGTTGCCGCCCGGACGGGTGATGTCCGAGTACAGCAGCGACTTGGCCACGGCTTCCTTGATGATCGCGGAGGCGTTGGCGCTGATGGTGGCGGCGGCACGCACGCGCAGCTCACCGCTGGCGAAGTACTGCTCCAGGCGCCCCATGGAGGAGGTGTCCAGGTAGAGGCCCTGGACGTCGGCCTGGTTGATGACGTTGGTGATGGCGTCTTGCATGGAACCTGATGGGAGAGGCGGTGATCAGAGAGGAAGCAACCTCAGGAGAGGGCGCCGACGACGTAGTCGAAGTAGAAGCCAGCCTCTTCGGCATCAGCACCGGTGAGCAGGCTCGTGGCGGCGTTCTTCATCTCGCGCACGGCCTCGGCCATGGCTTCGAGGGGGGTGCCCAGGGAGCGGTACATCTCCTTGGCGCCGATGATGCCGATCTCTTCGATCGGGGTCACATCGCCGGCCACGATGCCGTAGGTCACCAGGCGCAGGTAGTAATCCATGTCGCGCAGGCAGGACGCGGTCATCTCCTCGCCGTAGGCGTTGCCGCCGGGGGAGATCACGTCGGGGCGCTTCTGGAACAGGGCGCCGCCGGCGGTCTTGACGATCCGCTCACGGCTCTCGCTCAGGACCTGGGCCACGCGGAGGCGGCGCTGACCGCCGCTGACGAAAGCCTTGATCTGGTCGAGTTCGCCAGGGCTGAGATAGCGGGCTTCGGCGTCCGCGTTGATGATCGAGTTGGAGACGATGCTCATGCAGTTCTGCCTCGAAGCAAGCGGCCGCCTTAACGGTGACCGTGGATCCTGTGGGTGGGGGGTGACTGACCGGAGTCAGCCGCTGGGCCAGTGTGCCTGACCGCCTGAGCATTCTGTGGCAGGGGGCCCGCAGGGCCGAAGGGCCGGTAACAGTTCTTCACGGCACGCCTGATCACGAAAACCCTGTCCTGGCAATGGGTTTCAGGGGAGTTCTTAACATCATGTCTGCAGGACTGTTGTCAAGAATCAAGGGTCCGACGGTGATCAGAATTCCGGCATCGGCCACGGCAAAAACCCCGGAGAGGTGTCCTCCCCGGGGGTGGGATGCCCGCGGTGGGGCCTGCCGTCAGATGGCTCCCCGGGGCGGGGGATTCAGGGCTGCGTTGCCGCCGTACAGCATCGCCGAGCGGTTCAGGGTCGCCAGCGGGATGCCGTCCAGGGACGCCAGGCGCAGGTAGGGAACCGTGTCCTGGCCGAAGGCCGTCGCATAATCCGCCGACGAGAGCAGGGCTTCAAGGGCCGCCAGCTGGCCCCGGTCGCTGCGGGTCGCCAGAAATGCGCTGCTTTCGGCCGGAGTGGGCGCCCGGCCCAGCAGCCCAAGGTGGGCAGCGGCAGCGGCGCGCAGCGGCGCCATCGAGAGCAGGCGTTTCTGGAAGAGATCGCTGACGGCCACCTGGGCCACGAACTCGGCAACGGTCTGGCGACCGTTACGCAGCTGCGATTCGGCATCCACCAGCCGCTCGGCGGCGAAGGGGACGCGGTTGAGCAGCTGCCGGTAGGCGGCGTCGATCACCTCCTGCACAATGCTGGGATCGGCGCCGCGCGCCAAAGAGACCACCCGGCCGAGGGAGGCCCGGCGGCGCAGGCCACGGGGGTCGCTGGAGCGCAGGGCCCGAGCCATGGCCGTGGTGGCGGTCTCGGCCTGACCGAAGCCGCCTGAGGCCGCTGCTGCCACGCTCCAGCGGGGGCCCTGTCCGGCGCTGGGGACCACAGCACGGGCCTGCGGGGTCGATGGGGCCTGGGGGACGGAACTGACCGTCGGGTTCCAGACCACCGGCTGGTTCTGGCCGGGCCGCCAGCGCGGTGCACTCCAGCGACGGTCGGGTTCAGGGAGCTGTCGCAGGGCCTCGGGGGCCCGGTCCGCCCCGACCGTGGCAGGTCGGGAGGCACCTTCGGCCTCGCCGCTCACGCGCGACGACCAGATCCCCGGACCCACGAAGCGGCGCGGCGGGAGGTTGCGGGGGGTGAGGCTGCCAGGGGTGCGCAGGGTGTCCGCCGGTCTGGCTTCCGGCCGGGTGCCGGTGGGTTCGACGGCTGCGGTGTCCGCCAGCGGCTGGCGGAAGCCCGGCACACGGCGGGCGACCAGGTCTGTGGGGGTGAGGAACCGCTCGAATGGAACCGTGTCCTCGCCGAAGGCTTCGCGGTAATCGCGGCTGTTCAGCATCTGGTCGACCACTCCATAGAAACCGCTGCGGGAGGCGGTGTCGAAGTAGGCGTTGATCTCCCAGCGGCCGAAGGTCGGCCTGCCCAGCAGCCGGCGGTGCATCACCTCGATGGCCTTGGTGATGTAGAGGCCGTCCCAGTAACGGCGGCGGAAGGCCCGGGAACGGGCCACCTGCCGCACGAACTCGCGCAGGCTGAGGTCACCGTTCTCGAGCTTGATCTCCTCCACCGTGAGCCGCTCGCCCGCGTAGCCCGCCGAACCCAGAACCTGGGCATACACGGCCCGGATGACCGCCTGGGTGCTGGCTTCGGTGTTGCGGATGCTCGGCTGCCCGCTGCGACGGGGCACCGAACTGCCGCCGGTGGCAATCTGCTGAAGCCTCACCACCCGGGGCCCCACGCGCCGGGGCTGGGCCTGGCGGAAGCCTGGGCTTGCCATCTGACCCGGGGCGGTGATGCCGTTGCCCACCAGCAGACGCCGATTGGCATAACCCACGGGCGCGGGACGGGTGCGAACCGAGGCGGTCGCCGACGGGAAGATCGCGCCGTAGGTGAGGCCGAGGGGGTCGTTGCCACCGCCATAGGCGTGCTGATCACCCAGGGGCTGGCGGTAGGCGGCATACACCGTCAGGTGCTGGGGCACCGGGTCGAAGGGGGCGCTGTACCGGAACAACCGTCGGTTCGAACCCCAGCCGGCACTCTCCTGGGCCTCTTCCCCCAGGTCCCGCAGGTAGGGCACCGTCTCTTCACCGAAGACGCGGCCGTACTCCAGGGTGTTGATCAGGGAATCGACCAGGCCGTTAAGGCCCTGGGCGCTGACGATGGCGAAATAACGGCGGAACTCTTCGAGGGAACTGGGGCCGCGACCGAGGAAGTGTCGGAAGGCCAGCTCCACGACCCGGCTGTTGGAGAACCGTCCGTAGAACTGCTGGCGGTATTCCTTTGAATGGCCGAGGGCGCGGATGAATTCGCGCATCGAGATCTGCCCTTGGCGCACCTGGGTGGCCTCGACGGGGCAGGGGGCCTGGGAATAGGCCTTTTGGATGTCGCGTTCGAAGACCTGGCGGTAGGCGCCCCGGATCACTTCGGCCTTCTGGCCGCCGGACAGGGCCGGCCGCATCACGTAGCGCTGGGCTCCCTCGGCGGCCAGGGCGTAGATGGCCGGCAGCTGCAGACCCTGCTGCTCGGGGCTGCCCAGGCGCGCCCGGGTCGAAGGGGTCGGCAGGGCCAGCTCCTGCAGCAGCACGTTGAAGCAGGCGATGACCAGCGACCGGGCCTCGGGTTCATCGACGAACAGCGCCGCCGCCGCCGCCCGCATCTCCTGCAGGGCCACATTGGTGGCGGGCAGTGAGCAAGCCTTCTCAAGCACATCGCGCAGGCCACGGGTGTTGACCGCGAGGATGCTGGGATCCCCGGCCACGACCGCGTAGCCCACATACCGCAGGAACCAGCCAAGGTCCCGCAGGGACTTGCGCATCGACGCCGCTCCGTAGCGGGCCACGTTGATCGGTGTGAAGCCGGTGGGCAGCACCACCCGCACGTCGGCGGCCGCCTGGAAGCCCTCGCGGATGCGACCCAGCAGTCCGCCCCCGCCGCTGCCCTGAACGAAGGTCTGCACCGAGGTGGCGAAGGCCTGCTGGTCGGTGGCCAGCACCTCGCCGGTGGCCGGCGCCGCTGGGCGGTCGAGGTACGCCAGCGGCGTGCCGCCCACGAAGATCCGGTTGGCCGCTTTCGCCACGATGGCGTCGGCGTTGGCCGTCAGGCGCGCTGCCGCGGCCACCCGGCTGGGGCCGCTGCGGAAAAAAGTGATCAGCGCATCCAGTTCCCCGCCATCGGGAAAGCGGTCCTGTTGCTCCGCCTGCCGAACACTGGAGAGTGGCAGGGTGTCATAGAGCTGGGGGCTGACCCTGGGGCTGCCGCTGCTGGCGGTCACGGACATGGAAGAGCTCCTCTGGCAACCGGTCGGAACCGGGGCTCGTGCACGTTACGGCTGCCCTCCTGGCCCCCAGCGACGGCATGAACAAATGTTTGCAGCACCGTCGCTCCCCGGGGCCTGCCATGGTGAGAGGCTCGGGACGCCCATCGATCCTGACGGCCAGCCATGCCGAGCGGTTTTGCCCCCACCGACGGGGCCACCCCCCAGGTGAGCGCCTTCTATGACCGCTTCCCCTATCCGGGGGATCCGCTCCAGGACGGACCGCCTCCCGGATACAACTGGCGCTGGTGCCATGCGGCGGCCCATGCCCACTGCACCGGTCGACTGCCCGATCGGGGGGCGGCGCCGCGGATCCTTGATGCCGGCTGCGGTACGGGCGTGAGCACCGACTACCTGGTGCATCTGAATCCGGGGGCGTCGGTCACGGCCATCGACATCAGTGCGGGGGCCCTGGAGGTGGCGGGCGAACGGCTGCGCCGTTCCGGTGGCCTGTCCTCGGTTCGCTTCGCCTGCCGCAGCCTGCTGGACCTGGCGGGGGAGGGGCCGTTCGAGCACATCAACAGCGTGGGGGTGCTGCACCATCTCGCCGATCCCTCCGGTGGCCTGCGGGCCCTGGCCGGTGTGCTTGCCCCGGGGGGGCTGCTGCATCTCTTTCTGTATGCCGACGGCGGTCGCTGGGAGATCCACCGCCTGCAGCGCTCCCTGCGTCTGCTGGGGGTGGGCACCGGCGCCGAGGGGCTCGACCTGGGCCGTCGGCTGCTGGCCGAGCTGCCCGCCGACAACCGCCTGCGGCGGCGCCATGAGGAGCGCTGGGCCCTGGACACCCAGGCCGACGCCAACTTCGCTGACATGTACCTGCATCCGCAGGAGACCAGCTACGACCTGCCCCGCCTCTGGGATCTGATCGAGGCAGCTGGCCTCACCTTCCTCGGGTTCAGCGATCCCGACCGCTGGGATCCGTCGCGACTGCTGACGGGCGAACTGCTGGAGCGGGCCCTCGCCCTGCCCGATCGGGAGCGCTGGCAACTCGTGGAGGCCCTGGATCCAGAGATCAGCCATTTCGAGTTCTTCCTGTCCGATCGCCCGCTGCGTCGGCAGACCTGGCAGGAGGATCAGGTGCTGCTGGCCGCCCGCGGGCGTCGCAACCCCTGCCTGTGGGGCTGGCCCGGCCGGCAGCTGCTCGACCAGGACCTCAGGCCATTGGATCTGTCGGCCGAGGATCTGGCTCTTCTGCAGGCCGTCGATGCCCGTCCGGACGACCCCCTCGCGTCCTCTGTCGAACCCGGCGATCTGCCACGGGTGAGGCAATTGCAGGACCGGGCGGTGCTGCTCCTGCAGGAGGGCTGAACCTGCGTGATAGATTCCGCGGGCCTCGGCCGCTGTAACCCTGTGTCCAGCCAGGCCTCCGGCACTTCTGCCCCGGCTGAAGACGGAGATCTGCGTTCGGCCGTGTTGCGGGGGCTCGCAGGCCGTGGCTCCACGCTAGCCACGGCAGCTCCGTTGGCCACCCACGGTCCCACGACCGTGTCGGTGACCCCAGCGGATCCCATGGCGGCCTACCACCAGCTGCAGCGTCGGATCTTTCTGATCACGGCATTGCTGTCCCTGGTGGCTGTGGTGGTGGCGGCCCTCCGCTTCTCCACCGAAACGGCCCTCAGCGTGGCCATCGGCACCGGCGCCGGACTGTTCTATCTGCGGCTCCTCAGCCGCGGTGTCGAACGGCTCGGACCGGATCAACGCCAGGTGGGCAAGGTTCAGCTGTTGATTCCCGCAGCCCTGGTGCTGCTGTCCACCCGCTGGTCCCTGCTGCAGTTGGTGCCTGCCCTGATCGGTTTCCTGGTCTACAAGCCGGCGGTGATCATCGCCACCGTCCTTGACCTGCGCAGTCCCCCTGTTCCCCAGGCTGGACCTGACGCTCCCCATGCCCCCCGCCCAAACGCTTAGGAATCGGTGATTCTCCACCTGCCCCTTGCTGAACTCGAGGTTGGTCAGCACCTCTACTGGCGCATCGGCAATCTGAATCTTCACGGCCAGGTCTTCATCAGCTCCTGGATCGTGATCGGTGCGCTGCTGGCCGTTGTGGTCCTCGGCACCCGTCGCATGGAGCGTGATCCCAAGGGCCTCCAGAACCTTCTCGAGTTCCTCTGGGATTACATCCGCGATCTCGCCCGCGATCAGATCGGCGAGAAGGCCTACCGCGACTGGCTGCCTTTCATCGGGACGCTGTTCCTGTTCATCTTCGTGAGCAATTGGGGCGGTGCCCTGATCCCCTGGAAACTGATCCACCTTCCCAGCGGCGAACTGGGGGCGCCGACGGCGGACATCAACACCACGATCGCCCTGGCGCTGCTGGTGTCGCTGGCGTATTTCTATGCCGGCCTGAGCCGCAAGGGTCTGCGGTACTTCGAGTACTACGTGGAACCCACGCCGATCATGCTTCCGTTCAAGATCGTCGAGGATTTCACCAAGCCTCTCTCCCTTTCTTTCCGTCTTTTCGGAAACATCCTCGCGGATGAGCTCGTGGTGGCCGTTCTTGCCTTTCTGGTGCCGCTGGTGGTTCCCCTGCCAGCGATGTTCCTGGGGCTGTTCACCAGTGCCATCCAGGCTCTGATCTTCGCGACGCTGGCCGCCTACTACATCGGCGAAGCCGTGCACGAGTCGCACCACTGACCCCCTATTGCTGAAGCGGGACCACCCGCTCTGCTAAATCTCCTGCGCGCAGGTCCGGCTTTCAGGTCGGGCCCACCGGCTTCCACCGGTGTCCCAGGCGCAGGGTCTCCAATCCCGGTTCATCCCGCGCTTCTCCCAGCGCCCCACCCCTCCCTTCCACCATGGATTCCATCACCTCCGCTGCGTCCGTTGTGGCCGCTGGTCTCGCCGTCGGCCTTGGCGCCATTGGCCCTGGTATCGGTCAGGGCACCGCTGCCGGTGGCGCTGTCGAGGGCATCGCCCGCCAGCCCGAAGCCGAAGGCAAGATCCGCGGCACCCTGCTGCTTTCCCTCGCTTTCATGGAAGCTCTCACCATCTACGGCCTGGTGGTGTCGCTCGTGCTGCTGTTCGCCAACCCCTTCAACGGCTGAGCTCTCGATGACGGGGGGAGTCTTCTGACACCCCCCGCTCCTCGCCCCGTCCCGTCCCAGCGCCCCCGGTCCCATGCACAGCTGGCTCCTGCTGGCCGAAGCCGCCACACCCAAGGGAGGTCTCTTCGACCTCGATGCCACCCTGCCGCTGATGGCGGTTCAGGTGGTGATCCTCACCTTCATTCTCAATGCCCTTTTCTTCCGCCCGGTCGGTCAGGCCGTGGAAGAGCGCGAGGGCTTCATCAGCACCAGCCGTGCCCAGGCCAAGGAAAAGCTTGCCCAGGCCGAGCGCCTGGAAGCCGATCTCAAGGCGCAGCTGCTGGAAGCCCGTCGGCAGTCGCAGTCTGTGATTGTCGAAGCCGAGCAGGAGGTTGACCGTCTTTATCGCGAAGCCCTCGCCCTGGCCCAGGCCGAAGCCAACAGCCAGCGGGAGTCATCCCGTCGGCAGGTGGAGGTTCAGAAAGAGCAGGCTTTTGCGGGTCTGGATGCCCAGGCCGAGCGTCTCGGCACCCTCATCGTTGATCGTCTGCTGGCCGTCTGATGTTTTCTCCCCATTCCCTGGTGCTGGCCAACCACGGCTTCAGCATCAACACCAACATCCTCGACACCAACATCATCAACCTCGCCATCGTGGTGGGGGTGCTGGTGTGGTTTCTGCGGGGGTTCCTCGGGGGAATCCTGCAGCGTCGCCGCGAGGCCGTCCTTGCTGATCTCAGCGATGCCGAACAGCGCCTCGCCGCGGCCACCACGGCCCTGGCGGCAGCCCAGAAGGAGCTGACCCAGGCCCAGGCCACCGCCCAGACCATCCTGAGCGACGGTCGTGCCAGGGCCCAGGCGATCCGCGAGCAGGGTGAGCAGCGCACGATCGCCGAGATGGCCCGTGTTCAGCAGGATGCCCAGTCCAATCTGGCCGCTGAGGCTGCCCGGGTGTCCGAGGCCCTGAGGCTGGAGACAGCCCGCGCGGCGGTTGCCAAGGCCCTCGAGGCCATGCCCGCCCGCCTGGATGCGGCGGCCCAGGCCCGGATCATCGATCGTTCCCTCGACGCCCTCGGATAAGGCCATGCCCCTGCTGAACACCATCGCCACCCCTTACGCCGACGCCTTGCTGCAGGTCGGGGAGTCCCGCCAGGAGAGCGATCGTCTGGCCCAGGAGGCCCAGGAACTCCTCCAGGTCTGGCACTCCTCTGATGGCCTTCGCGACGCCATGCGCTCTCCGGTGCTGTCGGTGGACTCCAAGAAGAAGGCCCTGGCGGCCCTTTTCCAGGAGGACATCAGTCCCGCCATGGCCAACTTGCTGAAGCTGCTGGCCGATCGCCAGCGCATCGGCGTTCTCGATGCGGTTCTCGAGCGTTTCCTGGAGCTGCACCGCCAGCTGCGGGGCATCGCCCTAGCGGAGGTCGTCTCGGCCTCCCCCCTCAGTGACGAGCAGCTGTCACGCCTCACCGACAAGGTGAAGGCGGTTGCCGGCAGTTCCCGTGTGGAGCTGCGCCAGGCCGTCGACCCGTCGTTGATCGGCGGTTTCGTCGTGCGCATCGGCTCCCAGGTCATTGATTACAGCCTGCTCGGCCAGGTCCGCCGCCTCGGTCTGAGTCTGGCCCGGGCCAGCTGACCCCGACCTGCCGTTCTCCTTCCTCCTCCCCCTCCGCCCCTCCAGCCATGGTTTCCATCCGTCCCGACGAGATCAGCGCGATCCTCAAGCAGCAGATCGAGGACTACGACAAGTCTGTCTCCGTGAGCAACGTCGGCACCGTGCTGCAGGTGGGTGACGGCATCTCCCGCATCTATGGCCTCGACAAGGTCATGGCCGGTGAGCTTGTCGAATTCGAGGACGGCACCGAAGGCATCGCCCTCAACCTTGAGGACGACAACGTCGGTGTGGTGCTGATGGGTGAGGGGGTCGGCATCCAGGAGGGAAGCACCGTCAAGGCCACCGGTCGCATCGCCTCGGTGCCCGTGGGTGAGGCCCTGCTGGGACGGGTGATCAACCCGCTGGCCCTGCCCATTGATGGAAAAGGTGACATCGCCACGACCGAGACTCGCCTGATCGAGTCCATGGCCCCCGGCATCATTCAGCGCAAGTCGGTGCATGAGCCCATGCAGACCGGCATCACCGCCATCGACGCGATGATTCCCATCGGCCGCGGCCAGCGCGAGCTGATCATCGGCGACCGCCAGACCGGCAAGACCGCCATCGCGATCGACACGATCATCAACCAGAAGGGCGAAG
>CAZWFG010000032.1:0-16187 GCA_964632245.1 uncultured Synechococcus sp.
CGGTGGCAGCTGCGACTACAGCTCTGCGTTCTGAGCCGTCGCCATGGGCTTCACCCTCGTCGAACTGCTCGTCGCCGCTGCCATCGGCCTGCTCACCGCCACCGTCGCCGGTGATGCCCTGCTGGGTCATCTGCGCAGCAGCGAACGGGCCGAAGCGCTCGAACGTCAACGCAGCGACTGGTCCCGCGCCAGCGGCTTTCTTGAAGCCGAACTTGCCCTCTCCGAACGGGCCATCGGCACCGAGGCCAACATCGGCATTCCTGCCGCCTGCACCGTCGCCAGCGGTGAATTCCGCCTCGCCCTCGACCTGCGCCGCGACCTGCCGCCCGTCATCTACTTCCTGCGCCCCTCCGCCCCCGGCTGGGTCGGGGCCAACACCCTCTGGCGTTGCGGTCCCGGCATCAACGACGACGGCCCCTACAACGCCACCCTCGTGGTCTCCCCCCTCCTCGACGGCCTCGATGGCAGTGCCAACGGCGGCGGCTTCGCCGCCACCCCCACAGGTGACGGCGAGATGGTGGGGTTTGCCCTCACCCTGCGCGGCCTCGCCAGCCGCAGCTTCAGCCAGCCCGACAACGGCCACACCCGCATCAGTCCCCTCTATTCACGCCCCAGCGACCTCGACCTCTGCGGTGCCGCCAACATGGTCAAGCTCGCCGGCACCACCGGCGCCGACACGCTCACCATGGCCATCGGTCAGGTGCAGGCCGGCGAAGACGTGCTCATCTGCGGCTTCGGCGGTGGCGACACCATCCGTGGCTCCCAAGCCAACGACATCCTCGAATGCGGCCGCAACGGCACCAACAACACCGCCGCCTGTTTCCTCTTCGGCAAAGGCGGCAACGACGTGCTGCGCGGCGGCGATGGCCCCGACTGGCTCGACGGCGACCGCCGTGATGCCGGTGATCCCGGCAGCGACGGCAATGACGTGCTCGTCGGTGGTGCCGGCAACGACACCCTCAGCGGTGGTGGCGGCCAGAACAGTTATCTGCCGGGTCTCGGCAACGACCGGGTCGTGGGCGGCAGCGGCCTCGACATCGTCTTTCTCAACGGCACCCGTGCGGCCACCACCATCAGCAGCTGCAGCCGCAGCAGCTGCACCATCAGCAGCAGCACCGAAGGCACCGACACCCTCTCCGGCGTCGAGATCCTGATCTTCCGCGACGCCCGCTACGACATCCCCGACTGATCCCCCAGCTGCACGCTCCGCTCCCCCTGCAGCCGCTGGGGTCGTTCGCGCGGACTGCCCAGCCGCAGCAGCAGCCGCAGCTCCACCTGGCCACTGTCAGCTTCGGCGCAGGCCGCCAATGGCAGCGTCGCCGTCCCCTGCAGCAGCTGCCCCGCCGGCAGCGGGCACACAAACGCCTGCGGTGGTGCCGGGTCGAGCCCATCGAGCACCACCCGGTTCTGGAACGCCGCCGTCGGATTCGGCTGGCCGTCGGCACCAAAGGCCCGGCCACACCGCATCAGCACCCACCCCCGCCAGATCGCATCCGGAGGCGTGCCGACGCTGTAGGTGGTGAGCCGGCCATCGCTGCCCAGGATCTGCAGCACCGGCCGCCGCCCGGCCAGGCTGCAGGCCGGTGCCAGGCCCGCCGCCGATGGATCGAGGGCCAGCACCGTGCCCCGCTGCAGATCGCCGGCGATCAAGGTCAGGGTCCGCTCCAACCGCTGCCCCTCCCGCAGCTGCCGCCCCAGCCGCCGGCCCAGGTCGCCATCGCCGAACAGGGCCGTGAGCGTCGCCATCGCCAGGGTGAGCCCCAGACCGCAGGCCAGCAGCAGCTCCAGCAGCGTGAAGCCGTTGCCGACTTCCCGCCGGTCACAGCGCTTCATCGGCCTGGCACCCTGACGCCTCCTGCCGACCCACACGGGTGATGCCCAGCGGCAACGACACCACCAGGCAGCGGCGCAGGGTTGTGCCATCCATCTGCAGCACCACAGTGCCTCCCCCCAGCACCAGGCCATTGGCCGTGAAGGTGAGCGGTCCCGGCAGGTTGTGGTTCAGGCTCAGACCGTCGCCATCACTGCCCTCCAGCAGGGGCCCCGCCCCCTCCTGGCAGCCCTGCACCGCTGGCGGCTGCCAGCCCCGTGGCCCCAGCTCGAGCTGGCAGGGCCCGCCCTGCCGTTCGGCCGCCGAACGGGCCCGCTCCAACCCCAGCGCCAGGGCCGCCGTGGCGGCCTCGAGCCGCTGACGGGCCAGGGTCTGGCGCCCGTTCCACAGCCCTGCGGCCGCCAGCAGGCCCACCAGGGCCACGGCGATCAACTGCTCCGCCAGGGTCATGCCGCCTCCGCTGTCGGGGCGCAGGCCCCCAGTCCCTCCAAGCGCAGGTGCCGCTGCCGTTCGATCCCCACCGGCTCCAGCCGCCAGCGCAGCACCAGCTCATCGGCGGCCACCCCCACCCAACGGTCGAGGCGCCAGCCGTCGGCCACCGCCAGCGGCGCCTGCACCGCCACCGTCGTCGCCAGCTGCTGCAACCGCTGCGCCCGCTGCTCCGGCCGGTCGCAGTGGATGGCGACGAGCCGTGCCTGGCGCCGCAACACCCCCTCATCCCGACCCAGCTGCCGTTGCAGCACCAGCGCACCCCCACGCACAACACGGGCCGCCGAGGCCTGGGCCGTGGCCCGCTGCCAGCCCTGCAGGCCCAGCGACAACCACAGGGCCAGCAGCACCGCCGACACCAGCACCTCCGTCAGTCCGAAACCCGCCGCAGCACCCCATCGCGGCCCAGCACAAAGGCCCGCTGGCGCAGGGGTTGACCGGGCGCCGCCACCCGCTGCAGCGCCAGCGCCTGACTGCCGTCGGGCTGCACCTGCCAGGGCTGCAGCGCGAAACGACCGGCCGGATGCCCCCAGCCCCCGGCCGGCCAACCCACCCCCTGGCGCCACAGCCCCACCGCCACCATCGCCGCCGAAGCGAAACCGTCGTCGAGCTGCGCCTCCCGCAGCACCGCTTCGCTCCGGCGCCGGTCCTGCAGCGCCAGGGCCTGCAGCGACAGGGTCAGCAGCAGCACCAGCAATCCCAGCAGCAACACGATCGGCAGCACAAATCCCGGTGCTGCCGGCTTGTTGTGGCGTCGAGACCCTCCCATCCATCCCCATGGCCGTGGCAGGTCACAGCATTCCCCGCCCGGGCCGCCCGATACGGCGCTCCTCCTAACCAGGGCTATAAGTTATGCACAGAATGACTTAACGCCGTGGGCGAACCCCCGCAGCCCACCAGCGAGCTGTTTGACATCGGCGGTCTGCCGGACCGGTTCCAGCAGCTGTTTTCGCTGTTCCAGATCCGGCTGGTGGGGGGCATCCTGATCGCTTACTTCCTGCTGCGGAGCGGGCTGCTGCTGGCCCTCTCCCCAGCCCTTGACCCGTTCATGCGTCTCTCGCAGCTGTCGACGCTGGCGAGCAGTGCCATCCTGCTGCCCCTCGGCTGTGCCCTCTACCTGCTGGGCAGTGGCTATCGCCGTCTGGCGGCAGAAAAACCCCTGCTCAAGGTGCTGTTCCCGCTGTTGCTGCCCCTGGGCGTCGCCATCGGTCTGCTGCTGCCCCTGGCCATCCTGACCAGCGGCCACTCACTTCAGCAGCAACAGCAGGCGGCCTGCCGGGCCAGCCTGGCCATGATCGACACCCACCGACAGTGGGAGCGCCGCATGGCCACCGTTCCCAACACCACCGCGGCCCGGGCCTTCACCGATGCCGTCGGTGTGCCTGTGCCCATCGTCGCCGATGACCCGATGCCGCTGGTGCGCTGGCGCTTCAGCCAGGCGCTGCATCAGCGCCACGAAACCCTGCTTGAGCAGCAACCCCTGGCACGCATCACCCCTTATCAGCAGGAGCTGCTGGGCATGGGTCATTTGATCACCGCCGTGGCCCTGTCTGTATTCTCCGGAGTGTCGCTGCTGCTGTTGTTCCTGCAGGGTCGCAAGCGGATCCGCAGATATCACCTCAGCCCCTCGACATTCCTCACCGCCGAGGCAGTGAAGCCTAGGCACCGCAACCGCTGAACGGTCCAGGTAAAGGCTTTACTGGTTCAGCTTGAGCACGGCCATGAAGGCCTCCTGGGGCACCTCGACCCGGCCCATGGCCTTCATGCGCTTCTTGCCCTTGGCCTGCTTCTGCAGCAGCTTTTTCTTGCGCGAAATGTCGCCGCCATAGCATTTGGCCAGCACATCCTTGCGCATGGCGCTGATGCTTTCGCTGGCAATGATGCGGCTGCCGATCGATGCCTGGATCGGAATCTTGAACTGCTGCCTCGGGATCAACTCCTTCAGCTTCTCCACCAGCCCCTTGCCAACGTTGTAGGCCTTGTCGCGATGCACGATCGTGGTCAACGGGTCAGCCTTTTCACCGTTGATCAGCACATCCAGCCGCACCAGCGCATTCTCGCGGTAGCCGATCAGGCTGTACTCCATTGAGGCGTAGCCCTTGGTGCGACTTTTCATCTGATCGAAAAAGTCGGTGACCACTTCGGCGAGGGGCATCTCGTAATGGAGCGTCACCCGGTCGGTGGTCATGTACTTCATGTCGATGAACTGCCCGCGCCGCTCTTGGCACAGTTCCATCAACGTGCCGTTGTAGGTGTTGGGGGTGTAGATCTCGAGCTTCACGTAGGGCTCTTCAATCGAGGCCCGCAGCTGCGGTTCAGGCAGTGTCGCTGGATTATCGACCAGCAACGTCTCACCATCCAGCAGGTTGACGCGATACACCACCGAAGGGGCCGTGACGATCAGATCGAGGTCGTACTCACGCTCCAGCCGTTCCTGCACGATTTCCATGTGCAGCAGCCCCAGAAAGCCGCAACGGAAGCCGAAGCCCATGGCGCTGCTGGTCTCGGGTTCGTACTGCAGGGCTGCATCCGACAGGCGCAGCTTGTCGAGCGCTTCCCGCAGATCCGGATACTGGTCAGCATCGGTGGGAAAGAGGCCGCAGAACACCATCGGCTTGGCTTCGGTGTAACCCGGCAGCGGGTCTGGCGCCGGATCGGCCGCCAGGGTGATCGTGTCGCCCACCCGGGCATCGGCCACCGCCTTGATCGAGGCCGCCAGATAGCCCACCTCACCGGCATGCAGCTCATTCACCTGGCGCTGGTCGGGAGCCATCACCCCCACCTCATCCAGTTCATAGGTCTTGCGGCTGGCCATCAGCAGCACCTTGTCGCGCTGCCGCAGCCGTCCGCTCAGCACCCTGAAATACACAATCACCCCCCGATAGGGGTCGTAGTACGAATCAAAGATCAAGGCCCGCAAGGGCTCCTCCACCCGGTCGGGCGGTGGCGGCACCCGATCGACGACTGCCTGCAAGATTTCGGGCACCCCGAGGCCGGTCTTGGCAGAACAGGCGATGGCCTGGGTGGTGTCGAGGCCGATCACCTCCTCGATTTCGGCCGAGATGCGTTCTGGATCAGCCCCCGGCAGGTCGATCTTGTTGAGCACCGGGATGATTTCGAGGTCGTTGTCGATCGCCAGGTACACATTGGCCAGGGTCTGGGCCTCCACCCCCTGGCTGGCATCCACCACCAGCAGGGCCCCTTCGCAGGCCTGCAGGCTGCGGCTCACTTCATACGAAAAGTCGACATGGCCGGGGGTGTCGATCAGGTTGAGGATGTAGGTCTCTCCGTCGGCGGCCTTGTACTCCATCCGCGCCGCCTGGAGTTTGATCGTGATGCCCCGCTCCCGCTCCAGCTCCATGTTGTCGAGGAACTGCTCCTGCATGTCGCGGGCCGCCACCGTGCCCGTGTCCTGCAGCAACCGGTCGGCCAGGGTCGATTTGCCGTGGTCGATGTGGGCAATGATGCAGAAGTTGCGGATCCGGGAGACGGGAACGTCGGTCATGCGCGGTCGGTCGCGGGCGGTGTCCCGACCGGAGGCGGGATTCGCGTGGCTCAGGATGACGCGATCCTAGGGAGCCGTGGCTGCTGCGGGTGCTGGGCTCCTGCGGCCCTGCCTAAGCTCAGACCAGAACCGCACCCAACGCCATGTCCACAGACGCCACGGCCCCCACGGACACCAGCGATCCCGCCGCCCTCACCCACGACAACGTGGAACGGGTGCTCGATGAACTGCGTCCGTACCTGATGGCCGATGGCGGCAACGTTGAGGTCGTCGAACTCGACGGTCCGATCGTCAAGGTGCGTCTGCAGGGGGCCTGCGGCAGCTGCCCCAGCAGCACCATGACCCTCAAGATGGGCATCGAACGCAAGCTGCGTGAGGCGATTCCCGAAATCAGCGAAGTGGTGCAGGTGCTCTGACCCCCGCCGCAGTCAGCCCGGCCCCGTAGGCTCCCCCGAGCAACCCGCACCGCCGTGCTCGATCAGCGCCTGCTGCGCGAGAACCCCGACCTGATCGCGCAGCAGCTGGCCCGTCGGGGGGTCGAGACCGACCTCGGCCCCCTCCGCCGCGTGGCCCTCGAGCAGCGCGACCTCGAGGAGCACCGCAACACCCTCCAGGCCGAAGCCAACGGCATCGGCCGCGATGTGGGCCAGCTGCTGCGCAGTGGCACCACGGCTGAGGATCCTGCGGTTCTGGAGCTGCGCGACCGGGGCAACCGGCTCAAACAGCAGATCGCCGACCTCGACGAGCGGGTCAAGGACCTGGGCCGCAGCCTGGTCGAAGGGCTGCGCAGCCTGCCCAACCTGCCGGCGGCCGCCGCCCCAGATGGTCGCAGCGAAGCCGACAACGTTGAACGCCATCGCTGGGGCACCCCCCGCCGGGAAGAGGGTCTGCTCGAGCACTGGCAGATCGCCGAACGGCTCGGCCTGTTCGAGAACGAACGGTCGGTGCGCATCGCCCAGAGCCGTTTCGTGACGCTGATGGGGGCCGGCGCCCGCCTCGAACGGGCCCTCATCGCCTTCATGCTCGACCACCACGGTCGCAACGGCTATCGCGAGATGGCGCCGCCGATCCTGGTCAACACCGCCAGCCTCACGGGCTCGGGCCAGCTGCCCAAGTTCGCCGATGAAAGCTTCCGCTGCGCCGACGACGACCTCTGGCTCACCCCCACCGCCGAGGTGCCCCTCACCGCCTTCCACCGCGACGAGGTGATCGCCGCCGAGCAGCTGCCCCTGCGCTACGTCGCCCACACCCCCTGCTTCCGCCGTGAGGCCGGCTCCTACGGCCGCGACACCCGCGGTCTGATCCGCCTGCACCAATTCAACAAGGTCGAGCTGTACTGGTTCTGCCACCCCGACCATTCCGACGAGGCCCACGAACAGCTCACCCGGGACGCCGAGGGCATCCTCGAAGCCCTGGGCCTGCCCTACCGCCGCCTTGAGCTCTGCAGCGGTGACCTGGGCTTCTCGGCCTCCCGCACCTACGACCTCGAAGTGTGGCTCGCCGGCGCCGGCGCCTACCGCGAGATCTCCAGCTGCAGCACCTGCGGTGATTTCCAGGCCCGGCGGTCGGCCATCCGCTGCCGCGACGGCAAGACCACCCGGCTGCTGCACACCCTCAACGGCAGTGGCCTGGCGGTGGGCCGCACCATGGCCGCCCTGCTCGAACACGGTCAGCAGCCCGACGGATCGGTGCGACTGCCCGAGGTGCTGGTGTCTTACCTGGGCTGCGACCGGCTGACGCCGCCCGCCTGACCCCAGCAGCCCGCCTTCAGGCCACACAATGGGGCCAGCAACGGGAGCAGCGGGCGTGGGGGTGTTGGCGGCACTGGCGATCCTTGCCCTGCTCATCGTGGTGCACGAGGCCGGTCATTTCCTGGCGGCCACCAGCCAGGGCATCCGGGTGTCCAGCTTCTCGGTGGGGTTCGGGCCGGTGCTGCTGGAACGGCGTCTGCGCGGGGTGCAGTTCGCCCTGCGCCTCATTCCCCTCGGCGGCTTTGTGGCCTTTCCCGAAGACGATCCCGACGGCGGCATCGACGCGAACGACCCCGACCTGCTGCGCAACCGGCCCCTGGGCCAGCGGGCTCTGGTCATCAGCGCCGGGGTGCTGGCCAATCTGCTGCTCGCCTGGTTCGTGCTGCTCGGCCAGGGGCTGGTGCTCGGCATCCCCGACGGCTTCAGCCCCTCGGCCGGCGTGCTCGTGTCTGGTGTGCAGGCCGGCCAGGCCGCTGCTGCCGCCGGCCTGCAGCCCGGCGATCGGCTGCTGATCCTCGACGGCGTTCCCCTCGGCGGGGGCAGCCGGGCGGTGCAGACCCTGGTGCAGCAGGTGCAGGCCTCTCCCGGCCGGGCCCTGGAGCTGGGCATCGAGCGCCTGGGCAGCCCCCTGCAGCTCACGCTGGTGCCCAGCGACCGCGAGGGCACCGGCCGCATCGGCGCCCAGCTGCAGCCCGATGGCCGCGAGACCTACCGCCGGGCCCGCAGCCCCTTCGAGGTGCTGGCCCAGGCCAGCGACGATTTCCTCCGCATCACCGGCCGCACCATCGACGGTTTCCGTCAGCTGCTCACCCATTTCGGCGAGACCGCCGGTCAGGTGTCGGGGCCGGTGCGCATCGTCGAGATGGGCGCCCAGCTGGCCCAGCAGGGCGGTGGCAGCTTGTACCTGTTCACGGCCCTGATCTCGATCAACCTCGCGGTGCTCAACGCCCTGCCTCTGCCGCTGCTGGATGGCGGCCAGATGCTGTTGCTGCTGATCGAGGGTCTGCGGGGTCGCCCCCTGCCCGAGCGCCTGCAGCTGGCCTTCACCCAGTCAGGTCTGGTGCTGCTGCTGGGGCTGAGCGTGGTGCTCATCGTGCGCGACACCAGCCAGCTGACGCTGGTGCGCCAGCTGCTGGGCCGCTGAGGTGGCCGGCCGCCTGCCCGGACCCCGTCGGCGCGCCCCCGAGATCCACGAGCGCCTGGGGCTGCTTTATCCCCATGCCACCTGCTCCCTCGACTGGTCCACCCCCTGGGAGCTGCTGGTGGCCACGATGCTCTCGGCCCAGTGCACCGACGTGCGCGTGAACCAGACCACACCGGCCCTGTTCGAGCGGTTCCCCGATGCGGCTGCCGCCGCCGCCGTCGCGTCCACCGATGTGGAGCCCTACATCCGCTGCCTCGGCTTCTACCGGGCCAAGGCGCGCCACATCGTGGCTGCCGCCCGACTGCTGATGGAGCGGCACGGCGGTGAGGTGCCCGGCTCGATGGCCGAGCTGCTGCAGCTGCCCGGTGTGGCCCGCAAGACCGGCAACGTGGTGCTGGCCCATGCCTTCGGCATCAATGCCGGCGTCACGGTCGACACCCACGTGCGACGGCTGGCGGGACGGCTGGGGCTGACCCGCCACGACGATCCGACGCGCATCGAACGCGACCTGATGCCGCTGCTGCCCCGCTGCGAATGGGAACGGTTCTCGCTGAGGCTGATCTTCCATGGCCGGGCCGTCTGCGCTGCCCGAAGCCCCCGCTGCCGCGACTGCAGCCTGGTCGACCTCTGCCCCACGGGCCGTCGCAGTGTCGGGACGGCCATCGTCTAGCCTGCAGTCACAGTGCCTTTGTTCCGTCCAGCTGCATGGCGAAAAAGTCGATGATCGCGCGCGATGTGAAGCGCAAGAAGCTTGCCGATCGGTTCGCCGCCAAGCGCTCGGCCCTGATGGCCGCCTTTGACGCCGCCGCCGATCCCATGGAGCGCCTTGAGGTGCATCGCCGCATCCAGCAGCTGCCCCGCAACAGCTTCCCCAGCCGCCAGCGCAACCGTTGCTGGGTCACCGGCAAACCGCGTGGCGTCTATCGCGACTTCGGCCTCTGCCGCAACCAGCTGCGCGAGCGGGCCCACAAGGGTCTGCTGCCCGGCGTGGTCAAGTCGAGCTGGTGAGCCGCTGAGCCGGCCGGCCCCGGCGCTGGCCCCTCTGCTCTCGGCCTATGCCGAGGGCTGGTTTCCTATGGCCGATGGTGCCGATGGCACCCTGGCCCTCTACCGCAGTCGTCGGCGGGCCTTGTTGCCCCTCGACGACAGATTTCATGTGCCCCGCAGCCTGGGCAGGGTGCTGCGCAGCAACCGCTTCGAGCTGCGTCTCAACACAGCCTTCGATGCGGTAGTCGCCGGCTGCGCCGACCGGCCTGACACCTGGATCAGTCCGCAGCTGGCCGCGGTCTATGGCGCCCTGAGGGCAGCCGGCCGGGCCCACAGCATCGAGGCCTGGGACGATCAGGGACTGGCGGGTGGCCAGCTGGGTGTGAGCCTGGGGGCCTGCTGGATCGGCGAGTCCATGTTCCACCGCCGGCCCCATGCCAGCAACGTCGTGCTGGTGCTGCTGCAGCGGGCCCTGCGGGCCGGCGGCTATCAGCTCTACGACGTGCAGATTCTCAATCCGCACCTGCAGCGCTTCGGCGCCTACGACTGCGATGACGCCGCCTGGATGCCGCAGCTGCGCCGGGCGGTGGCCCGACCCGCCCTGCTGACCATCGGCGCCCACAGCGTGGTCAGTGAACCCTGGGTGGCAGGATGAGGGCTGACAAGCAAGGACATAAGCAGCAGTGCAAGGTGAAACACGGTCGATCTCCTTTGATGGGCGGGAGATCCGACTGACCACAGGCCGCTATGCCCCCCAGGCCGGGGGCAGCGTGCTCATCGAATGCGGCGACACCGCGGTGCTGGTCACCGCCACCCGCGCCAGTGCCCGCGAAGGCATCGACTTCTTGCCCCTCACGTGCGATTACGAGGAGCGTCTCTACGCCGCCGGCCGCATCCCCGGCAGCTTCATGCGCCGGGAGAGCCGTCCGCCCGAGCGGGCCGTGCTGACCGCCCGCCTCATCGACCGGCCCCTGCGTCCCCTCTTCCCCGGCTGGCTGCGTGACGACCTGCAGGTGGTCGCCACCTGCCTCTCCCTCGACGAACGCGTGCCGCCCGATGTGCTGGCGGTGACCGGTGCTTCGATCGCCACCCTGCTGGCCCGCATCCCCTTCCAGGGCCCGATGGCGGCCGTGCGGGTGGGCCTGCTGGGCGACGACTTCGTGCTCAACCCCAGCTTCCGCGAGATCGAACGGTCGGACCTCGACCTGGTGGTGGCCGGCACCCCCGACGGGGTGGTGATGGTCGAAGCCGGTGCGCGGCAGCTTCCCGAACAGGACATGATCGAGGCCATCGACTTCGGCTACGAGGCCGTCGGTGAGCTGATCCGCCATCAGCGCGAGCTGCTGGCCCATCTGGGCATCGAGCCGGTGCTGCCCGAAGCCCCCAGCGAAGACACCACCGTTCCCGATTACCTGAGCCAGTCCTGCGGCGCTGCCATCGGCGAGGTGCTGGCGCAGTTCAGCCTCAGCAAGGGTGAACGCGACAGTGCCCTCGATGCCATCAAGGCGTCGGTGGCCGAAACCATTTCCGGGCTGGCCGATGACGACGCCGTGCGTCGCGCGGTGCAGGGCAGCGGCAAGCTGCTGGGCAACAGCTTCAAGGCGCTCACCAAGCAGATGATGCGCGCCCAGATCCTTGACCAGGGCAAACGGGTCGATGGTCGCGCCCTCGACGAGGTGCGACCCATCAGTGCCGCGGCCGGGGTGCTGCCTCGGCGGGTGCACGGTTCGGGCCTGTTCCAGCGCGGCCTCACCCAGGTGCTCTCCACCGCCACCCTCGGCACCCCCAGCGATGCCCAGGAGATGGACGACCTCAATCCGTCCACCGAGAAGCACTACCTGCATCACTACAACTTCCCGCCCTACTCGGTGGGCGAGACGCGGCCCATGCGTTCCCCCGGCCGGCGCGAGATCGGCCACGGCGCCCTGGCCGAGCGGGCCATCCTGCCGGTGCTGCCCAGCCGCGAAACCTTCCCCTACGTGCTGCGGGTGGTGTCGGAGGTGCTCAGCTCCAACGGGTCCACCTCCATGGGCTCGGTCTGCGGCAGCACCCTGGCGCTCATGGATGCCGGTGTCCCCCTGGCCGCCCCCGTCAGCGGGGCCGCCATGGGTCTGATCAAGGAGGGTGAGCAGGTGCGCATCCTCACCGACATCCAGGGCATCGAAGATTTCCTCGGCGACATGGACTTCAAGGTGGCCGGCACGGCCAAGGGCATCACCGCCCTGCAGATGGACATGAAGATCACCGGTCTGGCGATGCCCACCATCGCCGAAGCGATCCAGCAGGCCCGGCCCGCCAGGCTGCACATCCTCGAGAAAATGCTCGAGGCCATCAACGAGCCCCGCGACACCCTTTCGCCCCATGCGCCGCGGCTGCTCAGCTTCCGCATCGATCCTGAACTGATCGGCACGGTCATCGGTCCCGGCGGCCGCACCATCAAAGGGATCACGGAACGCACCAACACCAAGATCGACATCGACGACAACGGCATGGTCACCGTGGCCAGCCATGACGGGGCCGCCGCCGAGGAAGCGCAGCGCATCATCGAGGGTCTCACCCGCCGGGTGCAGGAGGGGGAAACCTTCCAGGGCTCGGTCACCCGGGTGATTCCCATCGGTGCCTTCGTCGAGATCCTGCCGGGCAAGGAGGGGATGATTCACATCTCCCAGTTGTCCGAATCGCGGGTCGAAAAAGTCGAAGATGTGGTCAAGGTCGGCGATGCCGTCACGGTGCGGGTGCGCGAAATCGACAACCGCGGCCGCATCAACCTCACCCTGCGGGGTGTCCCGCAGGAGAACGGTTCGCTGCCGACCAGCCCGGCACCGGTGGTGCTGCCGATCGAGGAGGTCTGATCAGACCTTGAACCCCGGGTCGATCTCGGCCAGGGCCGCCACGGCCCTGCGGCCCAGTTCGGCCTGGGCCGGTCCGTGGCTGGCGATCAGGCAACCGGCCTGCAGCCCATGCCCCTGGTCATAGGCCAGGGGCGTGCCATCGGCATGGCCAAAGGCACCACCGGCGGCCCGCAGCACGGCTTCGGGCGCCGCCATGTCCCAGTCCTTGGGCGCACTGCGGCCCGACAGGGAGATGTAGACGTCGGTCTCACCCCGCAGGATCGTGGCCACCTTGCCGCCGACGCTTCCGCGGGCGCGGCTGCCCCCCAGCCCCAGGGCCTGCACCAGCTGCTCCAGGCGGTCATCGCGATGGTTGCGGCTGGCCACCAGCACCAGCTCGCCGGGTTCGCGGCGGTCGCTCAGGGTCGGGGCGAAACGCTCCCCGTCGCGGGTCTCTCGCCAGGCTTCGCCCGCCCCATCGGCTGAAGCCAGCAGGCCGAACCACAGCTCCTGCGGTTCCGGCAGCAGCACCACCCCCACCACGGGGCGCCCATGGTGCAACAGGGCCAGATGGACGGCGTACTCGCCGGTGCCCTGCAGAAAGTCCTTGGTGCCATCGAGGGGATCAAGCACCCACAACCATTCGGAGCCCAGGGGCTCACCGGCGGCCAACTGGTCGGCGGCGGTCTCTTCGCTCAGCAGCGTCCAGGGGGCTGCGGGGAAGGCGGTGGCCAGGCCATCGAGCAGCTGGCGGTTCACGGCCAGGTCGGCGGCGGTCACCGGACCGCTGCCGCCGTCCTCGACGCTGAGGGCCGGCGGATGGCCGAACGGTGGTGTTTCGCCGCGTCCGTAGGCCCGCAGGATGTCGGTCGCCTCCCAGGCCAGCCGTCGCAGCACCGTCAGCAGCGCCTCGCGGGTGATGCCGTCGGGCAGTGGCGGCGTGATGGTGACGGTCATCATGGGGGTGTGCAGCAGCGGCATTGTGACCCACGAGCCCGAAGCGGGGGTGCTGTACCTCGTGGGCACCCCCATCGGCCACCGTGGGGACCTGTCACCCCGGGCGCAGCAGGTGCTGGCCGGCGTGGCCTGCATCGCCTGCGAAGACACCCGCCACAGCGCCCCCCTGCTGCAGGCCTTCGGCATCCGCACCCCCCTGCTCAGCTTCCATCGCCACAACAGCCGTGAGCGGGTGCCGGGGCTGCTGCAGCGTCTGGCCGCCGGGGAGGCCCTGGCCCTGATCAGCGATGCCGGCCTGCCGGGCATCAGCGATCCGGGGGAAGACCTGGTGGCGGCCGTACGAGCCGGGGGTGGCCGCGTCGTGTGTGTGCCTGGACCCTGCGCTGCCCTCACGGCCCTGGTGTGCAGCGGTCTGCCCAGCGAGCGCTTCTGCTTTGAGGGCTTTCTGCCCAGCCGCGGGCGCGAGCGGCGGGAGCGGTTGCAGGCTCTGGCCCTGGAGTCGCGCACCTCGGTGCTCTACGAAGCGCCGCACCGGTTGCGGCAGTTGCTGACCGAACTGCATGGGGTCTGCGGAGCTGAACGGCCCCTGCAGGTGGCCCGCGAACTCACCAAGCGCCACGAGCAGCTGGTGGGGCCGGATGTGGCCAGCGCCCTGGCGCACTTCAGCAGCCACAGCCCCCAGGGGGAGTTCACCCTGGTGCTGGGTGGTGCCCCGGCACCACCGCCGCCGGTCTGGGATGCGGCGATGCTGCGGCAGCAGCTGCAGCAGCTTCTTGACGACGGCAGCCCACCGGCCGAGGCCTGCCGCACCCTGGCCCGCCGCACCGGCCAGCCCCGAAGGGCCCTCTACGACCTGCTGCACGCGACCGATGGTTCGGCGACCGTTGATTCAGGGACCAGTGATCTGGCGGAGGGCACACTGGAGCCAACGCTTCCCCCCGGCTGATGCTGCTGCGTCTGCGCCTGCTCACTGGCACCTTTCTGGGCGGCGCCGTGCTGCTGCTGCTGCTCTGCCTGGGTAGCCAGAACCTTGACCAGCGTTCAAGCCTGAATCTGGGGGTGGGTCGTTCGGTGCCGTTGCCCCAGGGCTTCGTGGTGGGGCTGGCGGTGATCGCCGGCTGGCTCAGCGGCGGCCTGGGGGTGGCGCTGCTGGCGCCATCGTCCGATCGTCAGCCGCCGGGCAGGGCATAGAGCACGCCCTCCAGCACCACCCGCGTGATGCCCTGGGCACGGATGTAGGGGGCCGTCCGCTCCAGCAACGATGAATCGGGCACCTTGATCACCCGCTGGCTGCGGCCGGCCTGCCGCTTGGCATTCCGTGGATTGGCAAACATCACCATCGCCTGGTGTTGTTCCTCCTCTGGGGCCAGGGGCGACAGCTCGGTGAGGTCGGTGAGGCGGGTGCCGCGCAGTTCCACCTCCTTGTCCACCAGCAGATAAAGACTGCCGGGGAGCTGGGCCAGGGGCAACGGCCGGCTCACGGTGCGTTCACCTGCCGTCAGGGGCTGGGGCAGCAATGGCAGCACCAGCTCGGGCCCGTCGTCGTCCTGAGCATCATCCGCATCGCCGTCGAGGTCATCGGCAAAATCGTCGGCATCCTCCACGGCCAGCCCCGTCGACGGTTCAAGGGCCGGGTCTTGATCGTCAAGGCCCTGATTGTCAGGATCCTGTTCCTCCTGCGGCTCCTGCTCCGCCGATGGCTCCTGCGCCATCACCGGAACCGTCGCCGACCGGCCCCGCTGCTGCTTGAGCTGCTCAAAGGCCACATCACCGATCACAGCACGCACGGTGCGGGTGACCGTGTTGGCGCTGCAGCCGAACACATCCGCAAGAGCAGCGCTGCTCTCGCCGGCGCTGTAGCGGTCGGCCATCTCCTGCTTCTGGCGCTCGTCAAGCCGGGCGGTGGCCATGGGCAGGTTCTCGCAGCCCAACAATCTACGGTTTCCTGTCGGTCGCCGTGGCTGGTGGGCGAACGTTGGCGGCGATACAACCGGGCCGACCAGCCGCCCCGCCATGCCGCTGCCCACCCTGCCGCCACCGCCGCTGCCTGACCGCACCCCCGTGGCCGACTTGGGCACCAGTTCAAGCCTGCCGGTCAGCCTCGAAAGCCGGCTGCGGCCCCTGCCCAGCCCCCCGCCCCGGTTGCCCTCGCCCTGGTTCAAGTTCGCCCCGACCGCCGACAATCCCCCGTCGGCCCTGCTGAGTTTTCCGCTTGACCTGCCGCCCTACGACGTCAGCCGCTTCGGTTGGCGCTGGTCAGAGGGTCGCCAGGCCTGGCGCATGCATGCCGGTCTTGACCTCAGCGCCGACGAAGGGGACCCGGTGCGGCCTCTGCGGGCCGGACGCGTGGCCCTGGTCGACTGGATCAGCGGTTATGGCCTCACGGTGGTGGTTGACCACGGAGATGGCCACGAAAGCCTGTACGGCCATCTCTCGGCGGTGGATGTGCGTCCCGGTGACACCGTCACCCCCGAAGCCCTGCTGGGCCGGGTGGGCCAGACGGGTTCCGCCAGCGGCCCCCACCTGCACGTCGAATGGCGCCACCGCGACGGCAACCGGGTCTGGGCCATCGATCCCTCCCCCCTGCTGCCCCTGACCCTGGCAGGATTGGAGCGCCGACCGGTGCCGACCGGGACGGCCCTGCTCCCTTAGCTCAGCTGGATAGAGCAGCTGCCTTCTAAGCAGCCGGTCG
>CAZWFG010000033.1:0-16121 GCA_964632245.1 uncultured Synechococcus sp.
ATCTCCTTGACTGGATTCGGTCCCACCCGGGCCCCCATCACGGCGGCGATCAGCTGGGCCCCCAGGCAGATGCCCATTACCGCCGCCCCCGCATCGATGACGGACCGCACAAATCGCTTCTCGGTCTGCAGCCAAGGATGCTCCGCCTCGTCATGCACCCCCATCGGCCCGCCCATGATCACCAGCAGATCCACTTCGGCCGGGTCAGGCAAGTCGTCGCTCTCGTACAGCCGAACAACCGTCACCCGGTGGCCCCGGTCGATCAGCCAGGGCTCAATCTGCCCCAACCCTTCGAACGGCACATGCTGCAGCCCCAGCACACGCTTTGGGGGGGTCCGGCTGGTGTCCATCAGATCCGGCTGGTGTCCATCAGAACAGTCCCCGCCCCACCAGCTTGAGGGCATAGGGCGCCAGCTGCTGCACCAGCCCGGCCGCACCCCCCAGCAGGGCGCTGCCCCAGCCGTTGCCGCCTGCGGGTCGCGGCTGATCCAGCAACCGCCGTGACGCCTGCTCCAGCTGGTCGGCCAGGGGGCCTTCGCCGGCGGCCCGGTACAGGCGCCCCGCTTCCGCCAGGTCCTGGGCGGCTTCGCGGGGCCGGCCTTGCTCGCCACGGCTCAGGCCCCGGGCCAGCCAGCTGATCGCCGCCTGCGGCTGACGGCTGATGGCGTCGTCAAACTTCGCCTCGGCTTCGGGCCAGCGGCCGCGCTGGCTTTCGGCCACACCGGCGTTGTGCAGATCGGCCCAGCTGCCCGCACGGCCCGAGACCCCCAGGGCCCCTTCCCAATGGCTGCGTTCCAGCGCGCCGTCCTCCAGCCGGGCCCCCTGCAGATCAGCCCCCCGCAGGTCGGTGCCCTCCAGGCGGGCGCCCCGCAGGTCGGCGCCGGCCAGGTCGGCGCCCTGCAGCACCGCCTCGCGCAGATCAGCCCCGCGCAGGTCAGCGCCACTCAGCACCGCCCGGCCCAGGTTCGCCCGTTGCAGCTGGGCCCCCCGCAGCCGAGCCCCCCGCAACTGCGCATGCACCAGGTCGGCATCCTGCAGCCGGCACCCATCGCAGCGGCCCTGCTCCAGCAGCCGCTGCAGGGCGCCCAGGTCGGCCGCCGCGGCCCCACCGGCCAGCTGCACCATCAGCAGCGCGCCGGCGGCCATGCCCATCCCCCTGCCTGCCATCGCCATGTCCTGCTTCTGGCCCGGCCCGTTGTACCGGCCACCGGCGCCTGCGTCACGATGGCGCCATGGAGCCCTCCGCCCCACGCCACGGCGGCAACCTGCAACAGGCAGCAATGCAGCTGGGCTGTCGCCCCTCGGCCCTGCTCGACCTCAGCGCCTCAGTGGTGCCCTTCGGGCCCCCCGCTTCGGTGCGCTGGGCCCTGCTGCAGGCCCAGTGGCCCGGCCCCACATCTCCCCTCTGCGCCTACCCCGACCGCGCCCAGACCGCCCTGCGCCAGGCGATCGCGGCCCACCATCAGCTCGATCCCGAGGCTGTGCTGCCGGGCAACGGCGCCGCCGAACTGTTCACCTGGGCCGCCCGTGATGCCGCTGCCCTGGGCACCAGCCTGCTGCCGACCCCCGGTTTCGCCGATTACAGCCGGGCACTCGACTGCTGGCAGGCGCCACGGCAGCCCCTGCCCCTGCAGCTCAACGGTTGGTCGGCGGCGCCGTCCTCGTTCGCCGAGGCCCTGCAGGACGCCGATGCCCTCGGTCGCGGCGCCGTGCTCTGGATCACCAATCCCCACAACCCCACCGGCCAGCTCTGGAGCCGCGCCGCCCTCGAACCGCTGCTGTCGCAGTTCGCGCTGGTGATCGTTGATGAGGCCTTTTTGCCCCTGGTGCCCGCTGGTGAGGCCCAGTCGCTGCTGCCGCTGCTGCCCCGGCATCCGCAGCTGGTGGTGATCCGCAGCCTCACCAAGCTCGGCGCCATCGCCGGCCTGCGCAGCGGCTATGCCCTCGCCGATCCCCAGCGCCTGGCCCGCTGGGCCGCCTGGCGGGATCCCTGGCCCGTCAACGGCCTTGCTGCCGCCGTGGTGCCGGCACTGCTGGCCGACCGGCGCTGGACCCGGCGGGTGCAGGCCTGGGTGGCCCGACGCGGCCCGCAACTGCGGCGCGAGCTCAGCCGTCTGCCGGGCCTGCACAGCCACCCATCGGCGGCCAATTACCTGTTGCTGCAGGCCGACCATTGCCTGCTGCCCCTGCAGGAACGCCTCGCCCGCCGGCACCGCATCCTGGTGCGCGACTGCCGTGGGTTCGAGGGGCTCGACGGGCACTGGTGGCGGCTGGCGCTGCCCAGTGGCCAGGGCCAGCGGCGGCTGCTGACGGCCCTGCGGCACGAGCTGGGCCCAGCCCCCACCGCCCATGACGCCTAACGTCGGTCCATCTGCAGCCACCGGCCATGGATCCCCGCTTCCGGGTCGATCTGATCGCAGCGACACCTCAGCCGCAACGGTGCATCTATGCGGCGATGCACCAGGACTACAGCGAGGGATATGTGGTCGATGACCGCAGCGACTGGCCCGATGAAGCCCGCGCCGGCGAGATCTGCGTCAAGCGGCTGCTGGCCGGCGAACGGGGCCATTACGGCCCCCTCGAACACGCCCAGATCGTGCTCAATGTGGGCTGGTTTCCCCATTCGGTGATGCAGCAGGCCCGCACCCACCGGGTCGGCGTCAGTTTCGATGTGCAGTCGATGCGTTACACCGGCGACCGCATCTGCCGTGCCGCCCGAGGCGATCTTGACCTCGAAGAGGTGATCTACCTGCGGCCTGTGGGGTCGTACAGCGACCGCCAGGGCAAGAAGTACGCCTACACCGCTGAACAGCGGGCCATCGACCTCGACCTCTGCCGCCGCGCAGCCGAACGCTATGCCGACCTGCTGGCGGCCGGTTTCGCCGAAGAGCACGCCCGTGGGCTGCTGCCCTTCGACTACCGCCAGCACTTCGTCGTGAGCTTCAGCCTGAGGGCCTTTCTGCACTTCCTCGACCTACGCGCCAAACTCGACGCGCAGGAGGAGATCAGGGCGCTCTGCGACCTGATGTGGCCCCACCTGCAGACCTGGGCGCCCGAGATCGCCGCCTGGTACGAGAAGAGCCGCCTGCACAAAGCCCGGCTGGCCCCTTAAGCGGTCTGAATCACCCCCTGGGTCCAGGTGGGCACACTCGTACCCGTCAGCAGCAGCTCCTGGAAGGCACCCCCTGGGTTGCCCACCTGCAGCGTCGCCGAGCCCAGCCCCGACAGCACCTTGATGCCATCGGCCAGCACCAGCCGATCCTCAGCGCTGAAGTCAAACAGACGGTCGCTGCCCGCCAGCTGATCAGCGGTGATCAGCAACAGGTCCCGACCCGCTCCAAGGCGCACGTCATCGTTGCCGCTGCCGCTGCGGACAATGTCGTCGCCGCCACCCGCGTCAATCCAGTCGTTGCCGGCACCGGCACGGATGAAGTCAATGCCATCAGAACCAGTGATCCGGTCGTCGCCTTCGCGGGTGTGAACGTAGTTGTTGATCACCGCAGGCAGGATGCCGCGACCGGCATTGCTGATCGTCTCTTCGACGCCCTTGTCATCTCTGACCTTTTCGGTCTGAACAATTGTCTGACCTGAACTTCCAGGCACATAGGTCAGCTGAATCACGTCTTTAGATCGCGATTCAACAGGCAGATCCACACTAAAGCCGCCTTTGGTGGGATTAAGGCGGAAATCACCAGTGACCGGGAGGAAGGAAGAGCTGTAGAGGCGACCCTGCAGAAAGTCAACCTCAAGTTCAATGGTGCCGCCCTCGTTGGTGAGGTCCTTGAAGTTGATGGGTCCCTGCAGAATGGTGCGGTCATTGATCAGCACCTGGCTGTCGCCGACGCTGCCCAGGGCCGTACCCGAGCCGGGGGTGGGCACAAGCTTCAGCCTGATTGATTCCTGCGGTTCAGGCTTGGCATCACCAAGAACAGGGATGGAAATGCTTTTGGTGGTTTCACCTGGCGCAAAGGTGACACCCTGGGGCGCATTAATGTAATCAATGGCTTTTGCCATCGTGTCAGGATTGAACAGCGCAAGGATCTGCCCACCCTCGACGAGGTCGGGGTTCGTGTTCGGATAATGGGCCTGGGCATCAAGCAGGAACCAGCCGGCACCGAGAATGTCCTGCACATCGATGATGCCACTTGTTTCCTCGTCAACCGTGAAGGGCGCCGTCGCTGGCAGGTTGATGTCACCGAACCGAGCAGGATCGAACTTGGTGAGCAGCTTCAGCGAATCAGAAGCAATGTCGTATTGCCAGATCTTGCCGTTATGGGCGGCATTGCCGACATCCTCCTGAAGCAGAACATGTCCATACCGATCAATGGTGATGTTGTCAAACATGTTGACCTTCTGGCCATTGACAATGTCGCCATCGATGAGCAGATCAATGGAGCCGCCCAGATCCGGGTTTGAGATGTCATCAAAGGTCAGCCGCCAAAGGCGGGTCTGGCCGATCTGGGTGCCGACGCCATCGCTGACGCTATCCAGACGGTCAGTGGTGACAAAGTAATAGCGATTGGGATTATTGGGATCCCAGGCGCCATCTTCCGGCCTTGAGAAGGTGGTGGAAGCGGTGGAGCTGAGGCTGAAGCGGCTGCCGCTGGTGATGGCGGTGGCGCGGGTGGTGCTGTCTGCGATTTCGGCCGTGATGCCGTTGACGGTCACGAACTTCACAGCCCCATTGGTGAGACCGGCCTTGTCGGCATCGCTGCCGCTGGCGGTCTTGGTGCCCTGGTAGACCGCCAGCGATCCGGTCATGATGCCGGTGCCACCGTCGTTGTTGCCGATGACGACGGTCTTGTCCTGGGCTTTGGGATTGGCCAGCAGGTTCTCCCAGCCGCCGACACCCGTCAGACCAGATCCATTGGTCGAGAGGTTGAACTTGCCGAGGATGAAGCTGGAGCCGGCATTGGCACCGGAGGCCACGTTGGCCAGGGCAAACCCGTTGGCTCCACCTTCTTCTCCATTCAGGAAAAGACGGGCCTGGGTGCCAAGCCCCGTGGCCGGGTTGTAGAAGGCCGTGGGTGTTGCCAGATCTGCCGAGCAGAAGCGGTTGAAGCTGATGCCATTGCCGTTGGCACTGCTGTTCGGGGTCGTGTTGGAGGTCTGGGTCGTGGCGTTCCAGCCGTAGACATTGCGGATCAGGTCCGCTCCGCTCTGCACCGTGAGGCTGGATTTGTTGATGATCCAGCTTGAGACGAAGGCCCCTTTGCCTCCATGCAGGCGGGTGGCACCGGTGGTGGCACCAAGCTCCTGATTCATCAGGAGTGTGAAGGTGCCATCGTTGTTATCAAAAGCCCCGAGACCATCGGGAATGCCCGCCATGACGTAGGAGCCGATGGCATCTCCAGTGGTCAGGATCGAGGTGGTGCGGACTCCGGAACCACCCACGGCAAGGACGTAGGGCGTCGCCGAACTGGATGGGCCCTGGTTGCTTCCCTCAGAAGGTGCGGCAGGACCACCTGTCGCCGATCCACCGTCGAATGCGATCTGCACAGTGGTGGAGCCAGAGGTGTCGCCCGAACGACGGATTTCCACGCTGGCATTGATGAGCGTTCCGACAGTGGCTGGTTCCAACACTTCCACCGTCGATTTGGCAAAACTCACCTCGGCTGGGCTGGGATCAATGCTGAACCGCAGCACTTCGCGGGCCGGGTTGGCATCTGATGGTTCGGGGAACGTGTTGGTCTGGTAGGAATTGATGCCCCGCACCACCACCGTCAGTTGTCCATCTGCAGCCACATCGAACGTGGTGTAATTAAACGTATCCGGTGAGACAAAGTCGACCGAGGTGGGCTTGCTGCCCGCAGTGCTGTCACCCTCGCGACTGACGGACATCAGACCCGGGTAACTGGGTGCAAGGCCGATCGGGTTGAGGCCAAGACCGGCTTGCTTGGCCGCCATTGCATCGGCGATGGCCTTGACCGCCGCGAAGCTATGGTCGGTGAGGATGTTGGGACCAGTGGCTCCCAGAGGGCCATCCACGATGCTGAAGACCTGCTTCAAGGTCTGGTAATTGGCTGGATTGGCCGGATCCTTGCTCGGATCTGGCATGTAGGTCAGTTCATTGACCCGGAAGGTGTGGTCATCCGAGGCCAGAAAGACGACGTTGCGGATGTCCTGATCGGCAATGAATTTCAGGATCTCGTTGCGCTCGGCCCTGTAGCCGCCAAACCAGGACTTCCCGCCGTCATCGCCCGATCCATAGGCACCGGTGATGTCAATCGGATCGGACGAGTTGATGAACGTCCAGGTGGTGCCGCTGGCCTTGGCGGCAAGCAGGGTCTGCTTGAGCCAATCTTTCTGGGTTGCCCCCAGCAGCGTTCGTCCCGGGGCATCAGCCCTCGGGCCGGTATCGTCTGTGGTGGATGTTCCCGCCAGCTTGTTCAGCCGCACATCGCGGAAGCTGCGGGTGTCCAGATTGATGATCTGGACGTTGGCTCCCCAGCGTTGGCTGTTGTACAGCTTCAACTCTCCATCTGATCGCGGATCGCCCGGTGCATTCACGGTCGTCATCCGGATCGGCTGATAATCGCTGTAGGCCTGGATCAGCGTGTCAAATGTCGTGGTGTCGTTGATAAAGGTGCCCGTTGTGTTGACATCATCAGCAGCATTGGTCGATCCGTTAGCGCTGCTGGTGGCCAGACTGGCGGGAGCACCACCATTGATCATGCCTTTGTTGCCCAGTTCGTGGTTATCAAGGGCTGTGTAGTTTGCCTGGGCGGCGAAAAAGTCCTTGAGGCCACTGAAGCCGGTGTTGCCGCCGTTGGGAGATGGCAGCAGATTTTCCAGATATTTGCGTTGGTAGGCCGCAAGCAGCACTGCCTGACTCACCGTCCCTGTGACAGCATCTTTGGTGGCCGGAGTCGCCACTGAACCCGTCGAGGCCGTTTCGTAGATGGTGTCGCCGTTGTTGATGAAGAAACCAAGTCCCTGGGCTGCAATGTCCTTGCTCAGGGGATAGGGCCGCATCAATCCATCCAGGTCGCCGCTGTGGCCAAAGCGCACAGGAACGGCACTGCCAGCAGCCGGTGCCGTGTGGAACGTGCCCACGGCACTGCGCTCGCCACCTGCAGTCTCAAACTGGTAGTAATACGTGGTGTCAGCGCTCAGACCATTGACACCTTCAATCTTGACGGTGTAGTCGTGGGCCACACCGGAACCGTTGCCGCTGATGCTGGCCAATGGATTGGTCAGACTGGCGCTGGTGGACACCTTGACCGTCACCGGCTGCGTCAGACCCGTGCGCCTGCTTGCGTCATCCAGGTCGTAGGTGCGAGTCCACAGCACAGCCCCATCACTGGTCGGATCGCCCGCAGCCACGGCATTGAACCCTGCGCTGGCTCCATTGATGGCAATGCTGATCGTCTGGGTGGCACTACCATCCCACGACGTCACCGTGAATGCATCGGTGATTGACTGACCGCTCTTCAACGACTGAACTGCCGGCAGATTATTGTCAACAACATAGCTATATGACCCAGACTCAGTAATGACCAAGCGACCAAGACTGCCAACGGCGGCGCTCACGTTCGTCAGGAAGCGTGATTCGCCTGCATCAGGATCGCTGATGGTCAGTTGGCCATTGAAGGTCAGCTTGCCATCAGCCGTTACCGCCGTTCCTTCCCGCACAGAGCCGCTGATCGCTCCACCGATGGTGGGACGGTGGGCAGCTGTATACGTGTCAGGATTGAACAGCGCAAGGATCTGCCCACCCTCGACGAGGTCGGGGTTCGTGTTCGGATAATGGGCCTGGGCATCAAGCAGGAACCAGCCGGCACCGAGAATGTCCTGCACATCGATGATGCCACTTGTTTCCTCGTCAACCGTGAAGGGCGCCGTCGCTGGCAGGTTGATGTCACCGAACCGAGCAGGATCGAACTTGGTGAGCAGCTTCAGCGAATCAGAAGCAATGTCGTATTGCCAGATCTTGCCGTTATGGGCGGCATTGCCGACATCCTCCTGAAGCAGAACATGTCCATACCGATCAATGGTGATGTTGTCAAACATGTTGACCTTCTGGCCATTGACAATGTCGCCATCGATGAGCAGATCAATGGAGCCGCCCAGATCCGGGTTTGAGATGTCATCAAAGGTCAGCCGCCAAAGGCGGGTCTGGCCGATCTGGGTGCCGACGCCATCGCTGACGCTATCCAGACGGTCAGTGGTGACAAAGTAATAGCGATTGGGATTATTGGGATCCCAGGCGCCATCTTCCGGCCTTGAGAAGGTGGTGGAAGCGGTGGAGCTGAGGCTGAAGCGGCTGCCGCTGGTGATGGCGGTGGCGCGGGTGGTGCTGTCTGCGATTTCGGCCGTGATGCCGTTGACGGTCACGAACTTCACAGCCCCATTGGTGAGACCGGCCTTGTCGGCATCGCTGCCGCTGGCGGTCTTGGTGCCCTGGTAGACCGCCAGCGATCCGGTCATGATGCCGGTGCCACCGTCGTTGTTGCCGATGACGACGGTCTTGTCCTGGGCTTTGGGATTGGCCAGCAGGTTCTCCCAGCCGCCGACACCCGTCAGACCAGATCCATTGGTCGAGAGGTTGAACTTGCCGAGGATGAAGCTGGAGCCGGCATTGGCACCGGAGGCCACGTTGGCCAGGGCAAACCCGTTGGCTCCACCTTCTTCTCCATTCAGGAAAAGACGGGCCTGGGTGCCAAGCCCCGTGGCCGGGTTGTAGAAGGCCGTGGGTGTTGCCAGATCTGCCGAGCAGAAGCGGTTGAAGCTGATGCCATTGCCGTTGGCACTGCTGTTCGGGGTCGTGTTGGAGGTCTGGGTCGTGGCGTTCCAGCCGTAGACATTGCGGATCAGGTCCGCTCCGCTCTGCACCGTGAGGCTGGATTTGTTGATGATCCAGCTTGAGACGAAGGCCCCTTTGCCTCCATGCAGGCGGGTGGCACCGGTGGTGGCACCAAGCTCCTGATTCATCAGGAGTGTGAAGGTGCCATCGTTGTTATCAAAAGCCCCGAGACCATCGGGAATGCCCGCCATGACGTAGGAGCCGATGGCATCTCCAGTGGTCAGGATCGAGGTGGTGCGGACTCCGGAACCACCCACGGCAAGGACGTAGGGCGTCGCCGAACTGGATGGGCCCTGGTTGCTTCCCTCAGAAGGTGTTGACGTGGCTGACGACGACGTGTTCTGCGGAGTCGTGTTCGAAGCCATCTGCTGGATTCACAGTCAACCCATGCAACGTAACCAGAGCCCTTCACCTGAAACCACTGAATATGGCTTCAGGTTCGTGTTGCTGATCCAATTTCCATATGATGAACCTCCCTTGACCTGTCCTTTACCGAACAATGACGTGATCTTTAGCGCGTGATCATCTGTGATTGCATTTCCTCGCATTCAGCCGCTGGCTTGCCCGGCACCGATCAGCGCTGCTGTCCTGTCAGTCGCCGGATGGCCCCGGACGGATTCAGCCTGACTTCAGAAAGGCATCACACCCGCGCCAGGGTCACCCGCTCGGGCTGGTGCTGATACTTGCCGGCGCGGTCTTCGTAGGTGGTGTCGCAGGGGTCCCCCTCGAAGAACAACAGCTGGCAGATGCCCTCTCCGGCATAGATGCGGCAGTCAGCCCCTGAGCTGTTGCTGAATTCCAACGTCAGGTGGCCCTGCCAGCCCGCTTCCGCCGGCGTGGTGTTGACGATGATTCCCAGCCGGGCATAGGTGCTCTTGCCCAGGCAGATGACGGTGATGGTGCCCGGCACCGCCAGCCTCTCCAGGGCCACCCCCAGCCCATAGGAATGGGCCGGCAGGATGAAATACGCCCCGTCGGCGTCCTCATGCAGGGGGGCCGGCTCGAGGTTGGCGGGATTGAACCGCTTCGGGTTCATCACGGTGCCGGGCACATGCCGGAAGATCAGAAACTCCCTGGGTGACAGGCGCAGGTCGTAGCCGTAGGACGAGCAGCCGAAGCTCAGCACCGGCCGGGCGGCATTGTCCGGATCGAGATGGCGCACCAGGGTCGGCTGGAACGGCTCGAGCATGCCGGCCGCGGCCTGATCCTTGATCCAGCGGTCGTTCTTGAGCATCGGTTCAGACCGGTCGCAGGGAAGCGGTGTCGCGGCGCAGTTGGGTCACCTGGTCGGCCATGGCGAGCAGCCGCTCGGGGATCGACGGTCCCGTCAGGATCACCTCCAGCCGGCCCGGACGGTCGAGAAGGGTGGTCACGACCTCCTGTTCGTCCACCAGGCCGTAACTCACGGCCAGACCCAGCTCATCAAGCACCACCAGGTCGGCGTCGCCCTCCAGCAGCCAGTGGCGGGTGTGGCGCCACAGGTCCTGCACCGCCGCCTGTTCCCCGGCACTGGCGCTGCCCTGCAGACAGCCGTCGACGTCGGGCCGCAGCCAGGTGAGCCGGCCACACATCTGCACCGGCCGGTCGGGACCCTGGTGGACCCCGCCCCGCAGGAACTGGCTGATCAGCACCCGGCTGCCCAGGCCGGCGTTGCGCAGGGCCAACCCGAAAATGCTCGGGCAGCTGCCCCGGAAGCCGGCGGTGTGCACCTGCAGCAGTCCTTCGGGTTCACTGAGCCGCAGGCGCTGCGGCCGTGGAACGGCCACCGGCTGTCGCGATGGATCCGCCAGGGTGCTGCTCATGGATGCGGCCGGGTGGAAGCTGAATGTAGCGGCCGTGGGGCCCGCTGCAAGCCATCGCCACCACCAGTAGTGTGAACATCTGTACTGAGCCGGTCGTAGGGGTCGCACCGGACACCATTTCTGCCGCGAACGTCACAACCGCTACAAGGGCCCGCAGGGCGGCTCCTTATGGTCCCGCCAGAGGCAGCATGAGACGGAACGCTGTGACGGTTACCACCTCCAGTTCGATGATTCGCCTGCAGGAGGTGATCCGTGGCCTTTCCGGCAGCACCGCCGAAGCGATCGAACGAGGCAAGACGATCTTCTTCCCAGGGGATCCCGCCGAGCGGATCTTTCTTTTGCGCCGCGGTGCCGTGCGGCTCTCCCGGGTCTACGAATCGGGCGAGGAGATCACCGTGGCCCTGTTGCGCGAGAACAGCATCTTCGGGGTGCTGTCGCTGCTCACCGGCCAGCGCTCCGATCGCTTCTACCACGCCATTGCCTTCACCCGGGTGGAGCTGCTCAGCGCTCCGGCCGCCTCGGTGCGCAAGGCGATTGAGGATGATGCCGGCGTGGCCCTGTTGCTGCTTCAGGGGTTGTCGTCGCGGATTCTGCAGACCGAGACCATGATCGAGACCCTCACCCACCGCGACATGTCCTCGCGCCTGGTCAGCTTTCTGCTGGTGCTCTGCCGGGATTTCGGCCTGCCGGGAGATCAGGGCATCACCATCGACCTCAAGCTGTCCCACCAGGCCATCGCCGAGGCCATCGGTTCCACCCGCGTGACCATCACCCGCCTGCTGGGCGATCTGCGCACCGCTGGTCTGCTCGAGATCGATCGCAAGCGCATCACCGTCTTTGATCCGCTCGCCCTGGCCAAGCGTTTCAGCTGAGGTCGGCATACTGGTGAGCCTTCCCCGAGCCCCCCTGTGACCGGCTGGCTGCTGATCCTGGCGGTGCTTGTGCTCGGCGGCGTGCTGTCCACCCTGGGCGATCGCCTCGGCAGTCGCATCGGCAAGGCCCGCCTCACCCTCTTCGGCCTGCGGCCCCGCCGCACCGCCGTGCTGATCACGGTGCTCACGGGCAGCCTCATCAGTGCCCTCACCCTCGGGCTGATGGTCAGCGTCAGCGAACGGCTGCGCACGGGCCTGTTCCAGCTGGATCAACTGGAGGGGCGGCTGCGCAGTTCACGTCAGGCCCTCCAGGCCAGCATCACCCAGCTCAGCCGCAGCCAGGGCGACCTGCAACGCAGCCAGGCCGACCTCAACCGCAGCGCCACCGCCCTCCGGCAAGCCACCACAGACCGGCAACGGGCCGACCGCGACCGCAGCCGTGCCGAAGCCGGTCGCCAGGCGGCCCAGGAACGCCTGCAGCAGGTGGAACACCGCGCCAGCACCCTGCGGGCGGAACTGGCTCCCCTGCAGCGGCGGCGGCAGCAGCTCGAACAGGAACGGGATCGCCTGGGCCGTGACGTGCAGCGCCGTGATGAGGAGCTGCGCCAGCTGCAGGCGCGCACCCGCCGCGGCCAGGCCGAGCTGCGCGATCTCGAAGGCAAGGTGCTGGCCCTGCGCAGCGGTGATGTGGTGCTCAGCAGCGGCCAGCCGCTGACCATGGCCAAGGTCTCCATCCCCCGCTCGTCGCTGGCGAAGCAGGCTGTGGAAGATGTGCTGCGCCAGGCCAATGGTCGGGCCTTCGAGCAGGTGCTGCCCGGCCAGCAGGTCGACCGCCAGCTGCTGCTCATCCCCCGCAGTGAAGTGCGCAAGATTGAACAGGCGATTGCCGGCGGCGGCACCTGGGTCGTCAGCATCCTTTCGGCCGGCAACGTGCTGCGGGGCGAGAAGCAGGTGCTGGCCTTCGCTGATGTGCGCCCCAGCCAGCGGGTGATCGAGACCGGTCAGGTGCTGGCCAGCGTCATCCTCGACCCGAGCGAACGGTCCCCCGACCAGGTGCGGGCCAGGCTCAACCTGCTGCTCGCCGCCACCCGCACCGCGGCCCTGCGGGAGGGGGTGCTGGCCCCCACCATCCAGTTCGCCGTCGAGCCGTTCAATGACATCGGCCGCCAGCTGAGCGATCAGCCCCGCCGCCGACCGGTGCAGATCCAGACGGTTGCCGTGCGTGACAGCGACACCTCAGACCCGGTGCGGGTCGAGGTGCGGGTGCTGGCGGCCTCCGGCGCCCTGGACCCATGAGCGCAGGCCAGGGGCTGGCGGCCCTGGATCCGGGTCGGGCCAAGTGTGGCCTGGCCCTCAGCCCCGATGGCCGCACGCTGCAGGCCCTCTGGATCGGCAGCCCGGCGGCGGCGCTGCAGCAGTTGCAGGCCTGGCACACCCGCACCCCCCTGCAGGGGGTGGTCGTGGGCCGTGGCACCGGCAGTGCCGGCTGGCCCGAGCGGCTGCGGCGGCAACTGCCGGGGGTGGAGGTCTGGACCCGCCCGGAGCACGGCACCACCCTGCTGGCCCGGGAGCGTTACTGGCAGCTGTGGCCCCCCCGGGGTTGGCGGCGCTGGCTGCCGGCGGGCCTGCGCCTGCCCCCCGGGCCCCTCGATGACCTGGCGGCACTGGTGCTGCTGGAGGCCCATCTGGGCATCACCCTGGACAGCGAAGGGCTTCAGAAGGACGCGCGCACGGTGAACAGGTAGTCGCCGCCGGGTTCGAGCTGGTGGTCGCTGCGCACCAGAAAGCGCAGCAAGGCGTCCTGGATCAGGGCCCGGCCCAGGCTCGGTTCCACCACCAGCTCACCCCGGTCGAAATGCCAGCAAAAGGTCCAGCGGAACCCACCCGCCGCCACTTCACCCTGGAGCAACTTCTGCTCGAAGCTCTGCTGCAGCACCCGCAGCTGGGCCGTGGTGGAGGGCAGACCCCTGGCCATGGTCAGCCCTCCGGTCGGAAGGCGTTGAGGCGGTTGCCGGCTTGTTCAAGCCCCAGCCGCTGGATCCGGTCGATGCCGTCGACCACCTCCTGCAGGACCTTCTCCAGCAATGGGCGTTCAGCCTCGGCGAAGCGGCCGAGCACGTGGCCCACCGTGCGTTCACGCCGTTCGGCCGGCGAATCACCGGGGGCGCCGATGCCGATGCGCAGCCGCGGGAAGGCATCACTGCCCAGGTGCTGAATGATGCTGCGCAGGCCGTTGTGGCCTCCTGCGCTGCCCGACGCCCGCAGGCGCAGCCGTCCCAGCGGCAGGTCCATGTCGTCGACGATCACCAGCAACTGTTCCGGACCCCAGCCGTACCAGTCGAGGGTCGCACGGACCGACTGGCCGCTGTTGTTCATGAAGGTGGTGGGCTTGAGCAGCCGCAGGCGGCGGTCCCCGCTGCCCACATCAGCCAGGTCTCCCTGCAGACGCGGCTGGGGTCGGAAGCTGGCCCCGGCGGCGGCGGCGAGCCGGTCGAGCACCAGAAAGCCGACGTTGTGCCGGGTGCCTGCGTAACGGTCGCCGGGGTTACCCAGCCCCGCCAGGAGCATCAGGGTTGTCATGGCTGGCGGGCAGAGACGGCGGGGTGTCGCCGCCGGCCACGGCCTCGGGGGGCGTGTCGATGGCCTTGCGAAACTCCTGCTCGAACTCCTGGGAGGCTGACTGGAAGCTCCGCAGGGTGCGACCCAGCGTGCGACCCAGTTCGGGCAGCTTGCGGGGACCGAACACGATCAGAGCGATGACGGCAATCACCGCCATTTCGGGCAGACCGACCCCGAAGACGTTCATCGATCAGCCCAGGCCGTTCCAGCCAACGGTGATGCCGTCGAGCAGCAACGACCGGTTGTAGAGCTGGAGGATCACCAGCAGGAAGACCAGGAACAGCACCATGAACACCCCCATCACGGGAGTGGTGCCCCAGCCGGGAACCACCTTCCCGTACTCCGAGTTGAGGGGGCGGAGGAGATCTCCCAGGCGGGTGCGTTGCGCCATGGCGTGTGGGGGCCTCGCTGGCAGAGCGGATGGGTCGATACTGTAACGGCCCTGGCCCGCCCGGCCGCCGGACCCTGTAGGGACTCTTGATGGAAACCAGTTCACCGGCCCTGACCGTGGCCATCACCATGCTCGTTGCCCTGCTGGGGCTGACCGGCTTCGGCATCTACACCGCCTTCGGGCCTCCCTCCCAACGGCTCAGTGATCCCTTCGACGATCACGAGGACTGAGGCGCCAGGGTCCACCGACCCAGCTCCCATGGACCCACCGCGCCAGGCCAGCGGCCGCGGCAGGGTCCCAGCTGCTGACCCACCAGCTCCAACGCCTGGGATTCCGTCAGTGCCGTGAGCCGCAGCAGCTGCAGATCGGGGTTCGGCCAGTCGAGCAGCCGTTGACGGTCCGCAGCCCCAGCCGCTGCCGGCCCGCTCCACAGCGGCTGGCGGAAGCCCGCCGCCTGGGCCGGCACCCGCCCCCGCCACCAACCGGCCGGTGCCGGCATCAGTCCCAGCCGCTGCCGGTGCCGTCCGGCATCGGCGCCGGGGTCCGGCCAGGTGGGGCCCCGCAGCAGCGACACGCCGATGCCCTCCGGACGGCCATCAACCCCCTGGGGCCCGTCCAGCAGCACCGCCAGACCGCCCCCCCACAGCCACGACACGGCCGCCGCTTCCCAGCGGCTGCGTTCGCGGGCGGTGCAGGCCTGCCGCGGCCGCTCCACCACACCGGCCGCCGTGTCGGCGGCCCAGAAGCCACCGGCACGCACCAGGGGCAGTTCAGCCCGCAGCAGTTCATGGGTCTGGTGCCAGTCGGCCTCCAGGTCCAGCTCCAGCACGGGGCTGGCGGCCCGCAGGGTGGCCACCAGCGAGAGGCGGCTGCCGCCGCAGTGGCCCCGCCAGCGCAGGCGGGTGGCCAGGGGGCCTTCCTCCAGAACGGTGGGTCCTTCGGCCCAGGCGAAGGGCAGGGGCCTGGCGCGATGGTTGCTCGCCAGATCCCAGGCATCCCAGAACGCGCCGCGGTCAGCCCAGCGGCACCATTGCAGCGGGCCCGCCAGCAGCTCATCGCCATCCGTGGCCTGCAGGGCCAGCACCCCCCCGGGCCCCAGGCGAGCCACCAGCCGGTCGTTGCCCAGCCGCCAGTGGCCATCGCCCTCGGCCCGGAGGGTCACCGCCCCCTGCACGGCCCCGTTGCCGGGGCCGGCGGTGGCCACCAGCCGGTGCAGCTCGATGCCGGCCCCCATCACCAGCTGCACCCAGGTGCCCCCGTCGCGGGCCCGCTGGTCCGGCAACGGGCCGTCTGGCCCCCGCCAATGGTCGCCCTGCGGCGGCCGCGGCAGCCGCACCACCCGTGGCCCCGCCGCCGCCGGCAGCAGCTGGCCCAGCCACCAGTGCGACCGGGTGGATCCCCGTTCGTCGGGGGCGGGGGCCCAGTGGCGTCGCAGCAGCGCATCCCGCCGCCGGCGGCTCTGGCGGCGGCAGCGGCGCCACACCGGTTCCGCCTGCTCGAACACCTCCGGCACCGAGGTGCCCGGCAGGATGTCGTGAAACTGCTGGAACAGCAGCCCACGCCAGGCTTCGCGGCCACCGTCACCGCCTTCGTCGCCGTCGCCGCCGGCCAGGGCCGCCAGGGCGTCGGCC
>CAZWFG010000034.1:0-15955 GCA_964632245.1 uncultured Synechococcus sp.
GGAGAAAGACGGCAAGCTGGCATTACAGGCCGACAGCCTCAGCAACGGCACCTCCAAGTTGGTGATCGGCAGCCAGAGCCTGCCAAAAGGCCAATGGCTGCATCTGGCCGCAAGCCTGACCGCCAGCTCGGCGGGTGAGGCCAGCGTGGACCTCTACATCAATGGCGTCAAAGACGATCTCTCCACGCTCGACGGCCAGGTTGACTTCGCCCCGAACACCAGAATCAATGGCCTCAGCGTCGCCCCCGGCCTGCCATCGGCAGGACTGGCCGGCCTGAGCGGCGCCATTCGCCAGGTGAAGGTCTGGAGCCAGGAGCGCAGCGCCGCCGAGGTGGTGGAGGACATGACCCAGGCCCCCTATGGACAGGCCGGCACGCTCGCCTACTGGTTCCCATTCCTGGGAGACAACCAAAGCGGCATTCCCGACCAGCCCGACGCCAAGCTGGCGAACGGCGTGGGCTTCGTACAGAGAATTGGCATCGATGGCCCCGATTCGGATGGGACGTGGCAGGAATCGGTGGGCAATTCGATCTTCAACGCCCAGGTTCAATACACCCAGAGCGGCGCCAGCCTCAACTCAAGCAAGCTCAGCCAGGTCGTTCAGAACCCCCAGACCGGACAAAGCCAGACACTCACGGCGGATGTGGTGAGCAACAATCCCAGTGGCGCTGGACCGATCTACAGCGTCAGCTATGCCGGCGATGGCTTGAACACCATCAAGCTGCAACGCAACCGTTGGGTGGTTGACACACCTGATTTCAGCACCAGTGAACCGATCACCCTGACGGGTTCCCAAGCTCAGAAGCCCTACTGGGCGGATAACAGCAGCCAGCAGATCAGCAGCTACGACGCCAACAATCCGGAGGTCTACGGCATCGGCCGGGGCCTGGCCCCGTTCGTGCAGGGGGGCACCCCCACACCGGTGCTGGCTCCGCCCACCCAGGCCTACACGCTCAGCCTCACCGCTGAGGGCGGACTGGCTCTGTACGGCGTTAACGGGGAGGTGCTGTGGCAGGCCACCGACGCGAACGGCAAAGCCATCACCGGCGGGGTGCAGGCGCTGATGCAGCCCGATGGCAACTTCGTGCTCTACAAAACGATGCAGCCGCTGGATCAGAATGGCAATGGTGCAGCTGCCCTATGGAGCTCGGGAACCAACTCCACCGACCTTGGAAGGTACTTGAAGTTAGACAGCGATGGCTCACTCTCAATTCGTGCGAAAGACGAAACAGTGGTCAAGAAACTGTTCGCTGGCGTCAGCGACACCTCCATCGGGCCTGGAGATGGACAGCCAACAGCCCTTTATGCAGGTCATGGCGAGAGCAGTGAACTGATCTTCCGGGGATACCCGAGCGGCTGGCCCAGCAGCATCCTCAGCACAGCCCCTGGAACTCTAACGAAGTCGGGATGGCACCAGGCCAGCGTTTCCTACCCCAGCACCGACAGCAACCCGAAGATCAGCATCAATCCCGCCGACCCACCAGTGACGTCCGTGGGCATCTACGGCCCCGCGCTGCTGGCCAACTGGACCCCAAACAGCACCAATGCCCTAGCCACCCAGTTGGATCCTGGTCTCAACGGCTGCCGCCTGAGCTTCACATTGAACCGGCTCGATCAGTGGAACAGCAACAGCAAGCTCGAGCTGTATTACCTGGTGGATGGCAACCCCACTCCGACCCAGATCTTCAGCCAGGCCCTGCCTTCTGCGAGCGCCCTGTCTCCTGACACCCTGATCAACAAGCCGTTCACGATCAAAGACGCGAACGGCAACTCCTATCTGGGCTTCCTCAACCTCACTGCCAGGCCACTATTCACTCAGCGCTATGGCAGTCCCGACTACCTCGAGCAGAGCTTCGATCTGCAGGTCACACTGAATGGCGGCCTGCCGGCTGGCTCACTGGTGATCAGCACCTACCCGAGCATCAGCGGCACGAACTTCCCTCAGTTTGCGATCACCAACATCGCTCTGGCCCAGGCCGATGCCCTGCCGCAGATCAAGGCTGCCAGCAGCAGCGATGTCAAGCTCGACTACATCGGCAGCACCGCCAAGGTAAGCAACGGCAGTATTCTTGTCAATCCTTCGACAACAACAGCTGGCTTGATCCAGACGGTTGCCGAGTTACCAAACAACGCCGCCACGCCAATCGTATGGAATAATTCACCCTCTTGGCAATACGATTCGTTGGGGCAATCGCCAAGCGCACCCGCTTATGCCGAAGCCAATGGCATCCGTTACCAAGCTGTTCTTGGCACTGACAACTACCTTTATTTTCAGTCGAGTGCAGATGCTGGCCTGAGCTGGGGAAGCTGGATTCAACTCCCGACCAGCATGAACAGCACCCGACCGGTTTCAATCGCAAGCCTAAATGGCACGCTGTATCTGGCCTATGTGGGTCAGGACAGCAACCATCGCATCAATATTACAAGCTACGACGCCAAGCAGAAGACATGGGGAAACCCATACCAGATCCCTGATCTCAGCGCCGAATTCGTCACCCTCCTGAACGAAGGTTCAAGCCTCAGCATCTACTACGTTGGCAACAAAGATTTTCAACAGGCCCCCTCGGCCCTCTATCGCGCTAGTAACACCACTCCAGGCAGCTCCAGCAGCTGGAGAAACTCCCGTCTCGATAACCAGACGGCATCTGGCAACCTGGCCGCCACGGCGATCAACGGCAGAACCTTCATCGCCTATCAGGGCGGCACGATCACCAATCCCTCCAACACCATCTATCTCACCCAAAGCGACACACCCTCGACACAGTCGACCTGGACTGTGGGGAGCAGCCGGATGCAGCCAAGCACCAGTAACCATGCCGGTGTCGCCCTCAGCCAGTTTCTCAACAACTTGGTCATTGGCTATGCCGATATAGCCAGCGATGGCGGTGTGATATTCCAGCTGAGTCAGAGCACCGACAATGGAGCCAATTGGACATCATTCGCGACCCTCAAAGCAGCCGATGGCACTCGGTTGACTAATCCGAATGGTGTTTCTACCTACACGCTTTTAGGCCTAGCAGCAGACAGTTCAAACAATCAGATTCTAGCCACCTCTATTGCCAATAATAACAACCGCAATATCTATATCGTCTCAAGCGACAACGGTAATGGCGCACCCCATATCAATGTTACGGCAGGCAATGGCGCTGGCTTTAACTTTTTCACAACTAACAGGTTTAACAACAGCATCATCTGGCCGGTCTGGGGACCGAAGAGTAGCTTGCAGGAAATCTGGAATAACTATGCATACAACTGGACGTCAATCCCGTTCGAAAGCACCGACTTCCGGCAAAACCTCAGCTTCAGCGCCACGGCGACCCCTACACCAATCGTTGAGCTGGCGCCCGTCTATCAGCAGTACGACGTCACCACCACGCGCACAATCTCAACACTGGCCGCCAACCCCACGCTGCGGCCCGTCTACATCGTCGAAACCAGCGCCAACGGGCTGAAGGTCAAGACCGAGACCGTTGACAAGCGCGGAGCCGCTGTGCGGTTCGACAGCCTGCGGGGCCGTTCGATCACCATCAACACCGATACCAACAGCACCTTCAGCGGCAACCTCACAGCGGCTGCCGACAGCACCCTTTCAATCGTCAGCGGCGGTTCGCTGCAGCTGAGCACCACCAAGCCGTCCGCACCAGCCACCAGCCCCGACCTTCCCAACACCCTCGCGGCCGGCCAGATCGAGCTGCGTGCTCAGAACGGCCTCAACCTTGGGCAGAACCTGCTGCTCGCCGGCAACGGCGACCAACCCAGCGAGGCCATCACCCTGTCCGCCGGCAGCGGCAGCCTGCGCAACGAGGCCCTGATCAGCCCCACCGCGAACCTCAGCCTCAGCGGAGCCGATCTGCCCCTGCCCCTCGGCGGCAGCCGGCCCCTGGAGGCTCGGAGCATCCAGCTTGATTTTGGGGCCACCCTCAGCCTGAAGGCCAATCAGGCGATACCGCAGGCCGCCCCGCTGCTGCTGGAGCTGGGCCATGCGCCTGAAGACGTCGCCAATGGCGTGCGCCTTCGCCAGACCGACGCCAGCGGCAGCCTGCACCTCAGCAAGCTGCAGACCACCCTGCCGATGATTGTGGAGGATGCCGGCAGCCTCGACCTCGCCGGCCCCATCCAGGGCGGAGACCTCAACCTCAAGGCCGGCAGGCTTGAGGCATCTAGCACGACAACCCTGATGGCCAGCGAGCGACTGATGCTGCGCCAGAACAACGCAACGCCTCTGGATTGGCAAGCGCTGGTTCCCAACGCTCCCAACCTCACGATAACCGCATTTGGAGATCTTTGCTTGGACGTTGACACCAGCAATCTCGAAGTCAACGCCGGAGGCCTAGCAAAGATCACCAATCGCTTCAGCGGTTCAACCAATCTCACCCTTGCAAGCTCGGGATCGGCACAACATCTGAAATTCCAGGATTCTGTGACCTTACGTCAGCTCACCACGGGCTCCACTGATCTGCGGATCAGCACCTCCAAAGGCGATCTGCTGCTGGGATCGATCCAACAGTCCACCGCCGACAAGCTGATCCTTGCAACGGGACAAGGACGCATCAGCAACCTGGCTGGTGTGGATCCGTCCCGACGAAAGCTGGGACGTCTGTTCGCCAGCGCCGACGAGGGAGTGGAGCTGGATGCTGCATTTGTGGATCGCCTAAATGTGGTGAGCAGCGGCGGTGACATTCGGGTTTCTGTGACTGGTCAACCCGGTGATCTAATCGGGTTGGACTCTCTGCAGGCGACCCAGGGTAGTGTCATAATTGATGGTGGCGCTGCCTCGCTGTACGTACCCGACCCAGAAGTTCTCCAAGCGATAAACTTAGCCTTAGCCACCAATCGTGGGTTGATCATCGATGCCGAACAACCCACCAGACTTGAGGCTCGCAATACGATCAATCTCGCGTTTAACGATCTGCAGACCAATTGCAGTAATCTGACAATTAATACAACGGCTCCCGATGAGAAACCTGACTCGATTCTGCTTTCCTTCCGTCAGCTTGCCCTTGCCGATGCCCTTCCCTCCCTGCCGCTGTTTAACGATCGCCATGTAACCCTCAGTGGCCAAGGGGGGCTTCGTCTTACAGATGTGAGTTTTAACCATCAGCAGGTGAGTGTACCGCTCGACTCAATCCTGTTCGCGGCGTCCAGCAAGGCTGCTACCTCCGCTGTGCGATCCAATCTTGCTGCACAAGACAATGAGGGCGAGCAAAACGTACCCGTCTACTGGCCCTATGAACGGAACCGTGTCACCCAGGTGCTTGAGGACAATGCAGGTGTCCCCTATGTGTTGCGGGCGGCAGCCACAGGAAGTGCACCCATCCTGTCCACCCATTTCCTGGTGGATCCTGCCCTGCAAGGGATGCCCTATCGCTACCAAGCCCTGCGCAAACCCCAGTCCGGAGCAACGTCAAGCGCCGTCGCTCCGATGGTGCAGTTCCGGAGCGATCAACGTTTACTCACCGCCGCCAACCTTGCCGAGGCGCATCTGGCAGGGGTTCAAGCCAGCGAGATTGACCCCACCACCATCCAGCCCATCCTGGCGCCGGTTTCCGCCCAGGTCCCTCAGCTGCATGCCATGCAGAGCGTGGGCCAGCCCCAGGCCACCGCTCTGCTCACCCCAGGCCGAAAGAACAAGGTGCTCGCCGCCAGGGATGAGGTGAGCGGATCATTACCGCCCACCAACGAGCTGCTGAAGCTGATCGAGAAGGCCGGCGTGATCATCAGCGGCAGCGCTGAACCTGCGCTTGCTGGATCCAGCGTGTCATTGATCCCCTCCAACACGCTGCGCGCAGATCCGCAGGCTCCCACCACCCTGGTGGGCAACCAGGGCGGCATCCGCCTGGCCATGACCCAGGCTCCCTCACCGGGGGATTGGCTGGCCCTGACCGCAGCCCCCGGCGGTGCGCCGCTACAGCTCCTCGCAGCGCCGGACATTGGCGCCTTCAGCGTCAACGGAACGCTGCTGCTGCTGCTGCAACGCGGCGGTCTCGACGCCACGGCGGTGGAAGCCGCCCTGGACTGGTTCGAGGCCCAGCCAGGTCGCAGCGATCCCCTTGCCGCCCCCTGGGTCCAGGCCCAGCAGACCCTGGCCCTGCATCTGGCCAGCAGCGTTGCCGCCGCTCTCAACTTGCCAGCCCTCCAGCTCGAGCAGGCTCTGGCCAGCGCCCTTGCCGCCCTCCCACGTGATGCGGCAGGCCAACAGGACTGGGCCAACCTGACCCGACGCCTGCTGGCGGAGCTGCCAACCGCCGCCGGCAACCAGCTGGGCCAACTGCCAACCCTGATGGATGGCTGGATGCGGCAGCTGCATACGGTCTGGAACGATCTGAGCCTCTGCCGCGGCACCTTTGCCAGCGACAACGCCCTGCTGGACGCCTCCCGCAACCTGGCGGACGCCGTGCTGAATCGCCTGCCGGCCCAGCTCTGCGCCCTGGCGGCAGGGCGACAGGACGCCGCCAGCCTGCTGTCCGATCTGCGGGCATGGCTGGCAATCGGGGCCCCCTCACCGAAATCCGCGACCGATCCAGCGATCAGCGTGGTGCCCTTCGGTCAGTGGGCGCTCGCTGGCGACGAGGCCCAGTTCCAGGTGCTGCTGTCCGGTCCTGCTCCGACCCAGGGCCTGAGCATCCCTTACCGGTTCAGCGGCCCCAGCAACGGTCAGGGCCAGTTCACCATTTCCGCTGGACAGAGTTCAGCGCTTGTCAGCGTGCCGCTGCCACCGATACCCAGCAGCGAGATCGGCTCGTTGGTGCTGCAGCTGGTGGATCCCCCCACCGGGATCCGGATCAACCCGGAACAGGGGAGCGCCAAGATCTCGATTCTTCCACTGGCGGGCGGCAGTTTGATGGCCTCCGCACTGGCCCCGACACTGCAGATGGGCACAACGGGTGAGGATCTGCTTCTCGATGCCGGCCCAGGCACCCGCTTCGTCAGCCAAACCGGCCGTGATCGCATCGTCGTGCGGCCCCATGACGAAAACCCGGTTCAGGTGCTCGATTTCGATCCGGCCCGCGGCGATCGCCTGCAGCTGCTGCGCTCCGACCTGCCCGGAGTGTCGTTGGCGGATCTGGCCATCGTGCGAGGGCGCCTGCTGCTAGGCGACCGCACCCTGGCCCTCCTGCGGGGCACCCAGGCGGAGTTCACCTTCCTGCGCGATGTCAGCGGCGTCGTCGAGCTGGTCGATGGCCCCGCCACCGCCGCGCCCCTGCCGGTCCAGGCGGAACCGGGTAGCCGCAACCAGACCGTCAACGCCGGCACCCTCGCCGTGGCGAGCGCCGCTGACAGCCAGGCGCGGATCACCCTGACCGCTCAGGCAGCGGCGGCGCCTGCAGCCACGGATTCCCTGCGCTGGCTGGGGTCCGGCCTCGCCCTCGACCCTGCCGTCAACGGTCCGCGCCTGGTCAGCCTGCAGGTGTCTGCCGCCCCGCTGGCGGGTCAGCAGATCACGCTGCTGCTCTACCGCACCAATGCGGCAGGCCAGCCGCTGGCAGCCGACGGCCTCAGCCTGGCGGCCTCGCCGATCGATGCGGTGATCGCAGAGATCGGTGCCGTGCCCGACGATGCCGGCCGCAGCCTGTTCGCCGGCAGCCAAACCACCCTGCTGCTCGATCCTGGCCAGCAGCTGCGCGCCCTGGTCTGGCGCAACAACGCCCCCCTCGACGAGCAGCAGCCGCTGCTAGGCAGCACCAATGGCGCGGGGATCCGCCTGCAGCTCGGTAGCGACCCGTCGCCGGAGTTGGTGTTGCAGGCCAGCCTCACGCCCGCCGACAGCAGCGATCTGCAACTGGAGGTGGCCCGTCGCCTCGGCTTCGGCGACCTGATGTTCCTCCAGCAGGGTCAACAGGTGGATGTGGAGGTGCTCTCCAGTTGCGGCCTCACCAACACCCTCGGCTTCGTAAAGGTGGACATCGACACCAGCCATCCGGATCAACCGCAGCTGTTGGTGGTCGGCCAGGCGATGCGGTCTGACGATGCCTTCCGGCGCCTCGTATGGGACAACCTCGATCCCGGGCTGCGGGTGTCCCAGGGCGGCAACACCCGCTCCAGCCACGTGTGGACCGTGAGCTCAGGCACCGGCTTCTACAGCCCGGTGATGCTCTCCGGCCTGGGTGAGGTGTTCGTCCTCGGCAACGCGATCAACCGCGACCACCAGGAGCACATCAAGGGCATCGGCGACGGCGCCGTTGTGTTCGAAGATCTGGCCGCCGATCAATCCAGCGACTTCGACTTCAACGATGGCGTCGTGATCGTGAGACCACGGGGAATCAGCGGCGCAGCCAGCGGCACGGTCGCCCTGGCCTCCGGCCCGGGGGCCTTTGACCTCAGCGCCTCGATCCCCACCCTGCTGGCGGACGGGCTCGGCCAGACCGTGCGCACCTCCGGCCTGCAGCCCGGCCAGGTGATCCTCACCGCCGGCAGCAACACCGTGCTGCGCGAGGGCTTCCAGCCCGACACGATCGACCTGGGCGGCGATGACGACACGATCGTGCTCGGACGCCAGGGTGGCGGCGCCACGATCACGCTCGGACCCGGCCGCGACCGCGTCATCATCGGCAACGGCACCCTGGGTGCCAATCCTCCAACCCCCGATCGGCTCACCGACTTCAACCCCAACGGGGATCAGATCCTGGTGGTGGGCGATGCCACCCTGAACCTGGAGGATCACCCCGAGGGCCTGGTGGTGAGCCTCGACGGCCGCCCCACGCTCCAGCTGCTGGGCGTGCATGACCAGGTGGCCGTCACCGCAGCCATCAGCCGCAACAACGCAACCTCCACTGATCGCATCAATCAGCTGCGCCAGCGCGGCGTGTTGAACGTGGCCCTCCCCGCCAATCTGCCCGGCATCAGCCAACGGGACAGCCAGGGGCTCTGGAGCGGCTATGCGGTCGATGAGGTGCGGACCCTTGCCGAACAGCTGCTCGGCAGCTCCAACCGCGTCCTGTTCAGCGAGCCGGGCGACGACGCCGAATACCGCTCCGCCCTGCGCGACGGTCACATCGATCTGGCCCTGCTCACTGGCAACAGCCTGGCCGCCGATCTGGATGGCGACGGCGACCGCAGCTGGAGCATCCCCGCCGCCGGCCCATCCGGCCCGCTCACCTTCCTGCTGCCGTCCAACCAGACCCGCTTCCGGCAGAGCGTCGATCGCATCCTGCAGACGCCCCTGCAGGCCCTGCGCCTCGGCCTCGATTCCCTCAACCTGCCCAATGCCGATGCCCCCAACCTGAGCGCTCCTGTGCGCCGCCTGCTCGACCTCCAGCCGCCCGCCGTCGGCTCCGATGCCGGCGATGGACTGCCCCTGCAGCAGGGCTTCGCCAGAGCCGTGCTCAGCCGGCTCGGCAATGCCTCCCAGCTCTGGCAGCGGTTCTTCGGGGGAGATGCACCACCGCGCAGCAGCGTTGACCCCAGCAACGCGCCCCTCGACCTGCCGATCGACGGCCCGGCGCTGCAGCCTCCGGCCGGGACGCGACGCGGCGATGACGCCCTCACCGCCATGCTCCAGCGCGGCAGCCTGAGGGTTGGCGTGGCCAGCGACAGCAGCGGCCAACCGCGCCTCAGCGCTCTGCAGCAACGGCAACTGCAGGCTCTGGCGGCCGCACTCGGCGGCGACGCCAACCCGCTGGATCTGCAGCTGGTGCCGCTGGACTCCGCTGCGGCTGGCCTGGACCAGTTGGCGGGGGGCGGCGTTGATCTGCTCCTGCCCGATGCGTTCAGCACCCTCTGGTTCGATCCCGTGGTGGGGGTCGACAGCGTGGCCGGCCCCGACAGCGACCCGGCCGTTCTGCTGGTCAGCCGCTCCAGCGGCATCGCCAGCTTCGGCGATCTCGGCGGCAACCGCCTCGGCCTCAGCGGCGGCAGCCGGGTGGCGGCGGCCCTGGGCCAGCAGCTCAGCCGTGCCGCCCTGCAGGCCTCGTTACAACCCTTCGCAGACAGCCAGGCGGCCCTGCAGGCGCTCCTGCTCGGCCGTCTCGACGGGTTGGTGCTGCGCCAGAGCGTTGCCGCCGAAGCCCAACGGCAGCTGGCCATCCTCGGCATCGACAGCCAGCTGCTGCCCGATCCGGTGGTGGCCGACACCAGCCAGCTGCTGCTGGCCGCCAACCAGTCGCCACTGCGGGACGTGCTCCAGGCCAGCACGGCCGCGATCAGCCAGGCCCGTGCCCTCGGGCTGCAACGCCGCCAGGTGGACGACGCCTTCGGGCGAGTCCTGGCAGGAACCGCAGGCACCGAGCTGCGGCGATTGTTCGATCCCGTCGGCGACCCCAACCGCTCAAGCGCCCTCAGCAGCGACGCCATCCGTCGCCTGCTGCTGGTCGCCCTCGACTGACGGAACCCTGCCGTGAAGTCCTCCACCTCCCGACCAGGTCAACCCGTGAGGGCGAGCCTGAACACGACGGCAGCACCCAAACAGGTGCTCGCCTCGCTGCCGGCGGATCAGATCCCGTTCCTGCTCTGCCGCCGCCATCGGCTCTCATCGTGTCTGGAGCGGTCATTCAAGGTGGAAGCTGGGTCAGGTCTTCTGCCCCATCGCTATGTGCTCGGCATCGCCAGAAAGACCATCAGCCCCAGCACCTGGGAGGACCTTCTAGAGGACCTGCAGCTGTTGCGACAGCATCCGGAACTGACCACCACCATCACTGACCATTTTCGGCAGGCTTCAACGATTTACCTCGGCTTCGAGCAGGGGGTAAGCGGCGCCAATCTGAGGCTTTACTTCGAGGAGTGGGATGCAGTGGTGGAGCGGCTGCGCCACACTCCGGAGGAGGAAATCAGGCGCTGGCAAACGGAAGGGCCTCCCTCCTGGCCGCTGGGGGTGGGGTATAAATGGCCCGCCATCGGCCGCCATCAACTCATCCTCAGCCGCTACAAAGTCCATCCTCTGCTCGACAGTCAGGGCATCATCGAACGGGTGGAACGCATGCTCGCGTCTGCCAGGTCTCTACCCGGCGGCAGCATAAGCCTTTCCCAACAGCGCTCGCCATTCGGCTTTGCCGTGTTGAGTTTGCTGCAACCCATCCTTGCCAGCGATCCCGCCATTGCCCCAGTGTTCCTCGAAGTGGATGAACCTGGGCTCCCGCGCCGCTCCTTTGATCTTTGCCTGCATCGCTACCAGCTGCGACTGCAAGATCTGAGGGCGCCACTGCAACATCTCATGCATAGCCTGCTTGGAACACATCCCAAGCTGGAGACAGCCCTGCAAGGCCGGTCCTGCGATGCGTGGATCACCCATCTCTCCGCTGGCTGGTCGCGCCATGGCCTGCCATACGCTTGCATTTACTACGAATCACCAGATGGTTCGTAATCTACTGTGTTGCCACATGCTGCCAACCATTCATAATCCTCAAACCCATTCCGAATCACTCCCATGAGCGACCTCAGAACACCCGACCCAGATATCAGCACGGGCGACACCCAGGTGGTGCCCATGGTGCTGATCAGCCAGGAGCAGAGAAATGCTCTGATTGAATACCTCTCAACGATGCCCTATCAAGATGTCGCCGCCGGAATCACGTTCCTGCGGGAGGCACCAGTGATCAACGTGACGATCACAATGCCCGAATCGCCCACTGCCTAGATTTTGACGCGGTCCCGCATGGGGTTGTTCACGACTCCTTTGATCTCCAGCTCCCTTTCCAGAAGATCCCGATCAAGGAACAGCAACGCCGCCAGCACCTGGTGGTCAGGAATGCATTGAAATCGGCACGACCCATTTGACACGGGTGGCGCATCCGATGAAATCGAAGCATCGCTGGCGGGCCTGCATCAATTCGCGATACCGCTGAATCAAACCAGGGGATTGGGCTCCTGAAACCATGGAAATCGCTCAGGTCGTTCAACCGTCAGGATTCCCCTCTGCAGCCAGTGCCGCCGCCACGGCCCGGCCTGCGAGCCAGCCGCTGGTCCAGCAGTGCTGGAAGTTGAAGCCGCCGGTCACACCATCCACGTCCAGCAGTTCGCCGGCCAGGTGCAGACCCGGCAACCGCCGGCTTTCCATCGTCGCCAGGTTCACCTCCCCCAGATCGACACCACCGGCCGTCACGAACTCCTCGCCGAACGGTCCACGGCCCTCCACCGCATAACGGCTCGCCACCAGGGTCTGCAGCAGCTGCTGTTCACCGGCCCGCGACAGGGACGCCCAGGTGAGATCGGCCGCCACACCGGCCTGGTCCAGCAACGCCAGCCACAGGCGCCGCCGCAGACCCTCCAGCGGCCGCTGGGCGCCGAGGCGGCGGCCGCCATGGTCCTGGCGCTGCCGGCGCAGGAGCTGCTGCACCTCCGCCGCCGCCATCCCACCGGTCCAGTCGACCGTGAGCCAGCCGCGGTACTGCGCCATCGCCAGATCACGGGCCGCAAAGGCTGTGAGCCGCAGCAGCGCCGGTCCGCTGCAGCCCCAGTGGGTGAGCAGCAGCGGCCCCCGCTGACGCCAGGGCCTGGCGGCACCCTCCACCTGCAGCTCCAGCCCCACCGGCTCCTGCACCAACCCCGCCAGGGCCTGCAGCCGCGGTTGCGCCAGCCGCAAGGTGAACAGCGACGGCACCGGCGCCTGCAGCCGATGGCCCAGGTCGGCCGCCAGCCCGCGACCGCTGGGGTGGCCGCCGGTGGCCAGCAGCAACCGCCGGCAATGCCCAGGGGCCCCGGCGCTGCCCTCACCCCGCAGCTGCAATCCGAACGGCTCCCCCGGCGCCGCAGGGGCCACCACGCCCTTGAGCGCGCAGCGGCTGTGCAGCTGCACCCCCGCCCGCCGGGCGGCCGTGCGCAGGGCCGCCACCACGGTGTCCGAGCTGTGGGTGCTGGGGAACATGCGCCCGTCGGCTTCGGTGATCAGCTCGACGCCGTGGTCAGCAAACCAGGCGACGGCATCCCCGGGTGCAAAACGGCTGAAGGGACCCCGCAGGGCCCGGCTGCCGCGTGGGTAATGGCCCACCAGCTCCAGCGGATCCCAGCAGGCGTGGGTCACATTGCAGCGGCCGCCGCCGCTGATGCGCACCTTGCCCAGCGGTTCGGCCGTCGCCTCCAGCACATGCACCCCGGCCAGGCCGGCTTCGGCGGCGGTGATGGCGGCCAAAAAGCCGGCGGCACCCCCTCCGGCCACCACAAACTGGGCCCCCACCTCAGTCCGCCGGCTCGAACGCCAGCGCCACGCCGTTGTTGCAGTAGCGCTTGCCCGTGGGGGCCGGCCCGTCGTCGAACACATGGCCCTGGTGGCCGCCGCAGCGGCGGCAGTGGTATTCGGTGCGCGGCACGATCAGCTTGAAGTCCACCTGGGTCGCCACCGCCTGGGGCAGCGGCTGCCAGAAGCTGGGCCAGCCCGTGCCGCTGTCGAACTTGCTGCTGCTCGCAAACAGGGGCAATCGGCAACCGGCGCAGAGGAAGGTGCCCTTGCGTTTCTCGTTGTTGAGCGCACTGGTGAAGGCCCGTTCGGTGCCCTCCTGCCGCAGCACCCGGTAGGCCTCGGGGCTGAGGCGGCGGCGCCATTCTTCGGGGCTGAGGCGCCAGGCGGGGTCGCCGGCCGTCGCTGCCGCCGCCCCACGGGCGGGCCCCAGCAGCGCCAGGGGCAGCGACAGCAGCGACTGGAGCAACGAACGGCGGCCGGGGTCGGTCATGGGGGCAGGGGCACAGGGGCGGGGGCGGGAGGCAGCATGGAGAAGTGAGCAGCACCGAAATCAGCACCACCACCGCCGCGGAGCCACCACCGCACCGCTTCAGTGTGGCGCCGATGATGGACTGCACCGACCGCCACTTCCGCATGATCATGCGGCAGGTGAGCCGGCGGGCGCTGCTGTACACCGAAATGGTGGTGGCCCAGGCGCTGCACCACGGGCGCCGCGACCGGCTGCTGGATTTCGATCCCCTCGAGCACCCCCTGGCCCTGCAGGTGGGCGGTGACGATCCGCAACTGCTGGCCGAAGCCGCCCGGCTTGCCCACGACTGGGGTTACGACGAGATCAACCTCAACGTCGGCTGCCCCAGCCCACGGGTGCAGCAGGGCAACTTCGGCGCCTGCCTCATGGCCGATCCACCGCAGGTGGCACGCTGTGTGGCCGCCATGGCGGCGGCGGCACCCCTGCCGGTGACGGTCAAGCACCGCATCGGCATCGACGACCGCGACAGCTACGACGAACTGCTGACCTTTGTCGACACGGTCGCCTCGGCCGGCGCCAGCCGCTTCGCCGTCCATGCCCGCAAGGCCTGGCTGCAGGGCCTCGATCCCCGCCAGAACCGCACCATCCCGCCCCTGCGGCACGACCTGGTGCGGGCCCTGAAACGCGACCGTCCCCGGTTGACCATCGAGCTGAACGGCGGCCTCGAGAACCTGGCCGACTGCCGCACGGCCCTCGACGGGGTCGATGGCATGGGGGTCGATGGTGTGATGGTGGGGCGGGCCGCGTACCACCATCCCTTGCGCTGGACCGCCGTCGATGGTGAGCTGTTCGCCGCCACGGACGGATCCGAGCCCACAACGAAACGGGCCTCGGAGGTGATCCGCGGCCTGCTCGACTACAGCGATGACTGGTGCCGCAGCGGCGGGCGGCTGTGGGCCATCGCCCGCCACCTGGTGCATCTGGTCGAAGGGGTGGCCGGCGCCCGCCGCTGGCGGCAGGAGCTGACCCAGGCCGCCATCAGCCGCGGGGCCGGCCCGGAGGTGTTCGACCGGGCCGCCCGTCAGCTTGAGGCCCACGGCCACTGAAGACCGGGGCCAGGGCGGTCAGCCCTCGGCGCCGCCGTAGTCGCCCCAGTCTTCGGAGGGAGCCGACGAGGTGCCCGAACGCTCGCCGCGGCGACGGCGGCTGCGGCCATCGTCGAAGCTGTCGCGGGGGGCATCGGCCGGGTAGGGCGCCGCTTCGGTGCGGGAGCCGTAGCTGCGGTCTTCCCAACCCCGGGCACCGGAGCCCCGGTCGCCGCCCCGGGGGGCACCGCCGCCGCCGTAGCCACCACCACCGCCGCCGTATCCACCGCCGCCGCCGCCACCGCCGTAGCCGCCGCGACGCTGGCCACCGCCGTAGCCGCCACCACCACCACCGCCGCCACCGCCGGCGCCCCGGGGTTCGGCCTTGTTGATGCGCAGGGGGCGGCCCATCAGCTCGACACCCTGCAGGGCGTCGATCGCTGCGGTCTCGCTGGCGTCATCCACCATCTCGACGAAGGCGAAGCCGCGCTTGCGACCGGTGTCACGCTCGAGCGGAAGGGAGCAGTTGGTGACTTCTCCGAAGGGAGAAAAAAGTTCGATGATGTCTTCCTTTTCCGCTCGGAAGGGAAGGTTGCCGACAAAAATACTCACTGGCCGTAGGGACCGATTGGACCGTTGAATGGGGACGCGGGATGATCTCCTGCGATCGGGAGATCAGGCTCCAATCTAAGCCGTCAGCTGCGCGGCGTCAGATGTCGCAAAGATCAGAGCAGCAGGGCACTCCAGCGGTCGAGCTGCTCCCTGACGCGCCCATGGCCCGTGCCCCCCTCACTGGTGCGCACCTCAACCACCCGGCGGGGGTCGATCGCGGCATGGATGTCCGCCTCGAAGGCCGGATGCAGGGCCTGCCAACGCTCCAGCGGCAGGTCGCGCAGCAGCACCCCCTCCTCCAGACAGCCCTTCACCAGGCCGCCCACCAGCTGGTACGCCTCCCGGAACGGCACGCCACGGCCCACCAGGTAGTCGGCCACATCGGTGGCATTGGCATAGTCGCTCTGCACCGCCCGGGCCAGACGCTCGGGGCGGAAGGCCAGGCCCTCCTCGAACACGATCGCCATCGCCTCCAGGCAGTCCTCTGTGGTGCGGACGCAGTCGAACAGGGCTTCCTTGTCTTCCTGAAAATCCTTGTTGTAGGCCAGGGGCAGGCCCTTGATCATCGTCAGCAGACCCTGCAGATGGCCGAACACCCGGCCGGTCTTGCCCCGCACCAGTTCGGGCACATCGGGGTTCTTCTTCTGGGGCATCAGGCTGCTGCCGGTGGCGCAGCGGTCG
>CAZWFG010000035.1:0-15665 GCA_964632245.1 uncultured Synechococcus sp.
CCAGGGCACCCACTGTCTCACGGCGCTTAAGAAAGTCTTAACGCGGGGGCATGCCAGGTTCGCGCCGGCGGCCTGGCACCAGCACCAGGGCCGCCAGGGCGAACAGCGCCAAACCCGACCACAGCCCCAGCCCGTGGCCCATCGCCCGCAGGGCCCAACCGGCCAGCGGTGGAAACAGCAGACCGCTCACGGCCCAGGTCTGCGAATACAGCCCCAGGGCCAGGCCCCGGTGGTCCTCGGTGACGGTCTCCACCACCGCTTCGGTGATGGTGGGCAGAAACGCCGCCGAGGCCAGCGCCAGCAGGGGCATCGCCGGCAGCAGCAGCCACACCCCCCGGGCCGTGAGGGTCGAGAGGGCCAGCAAACCGCAGCCCGCCGCGAAGGCGATCAGCGCCAGCCGCAGCCCCTGCCCCACAGGGCGTCGGGCCAGCCAGCGGCCCACCGGCCACTGCAGCAGCACCAGCAGGCCCAGCTGCAGGGCCAGCACCCCTCCGCCGGCCGCTGCCGCCAACGGCGGCCGGACCAGACCTCCGCGGACCATGTCGAGGGGCAGAGCGCTCTGCTGCAGGGTGATGATGCCGGTGCCCAGCAGCGAAAGCAGCAGCAGCGGCAGCAGGGGGCGCCACCAGTGGCGATCCGGTCGGAGTGGAGCCGCCGTGGCGCGGGCGACAGCGGCGGCCTGCAGCTGCGGCAGCAATGCCAGCACCGTCAGCATCATCAGCAGATCAACGGCATAGATCCAGCGCAGGCCCGCCCCGCCGGCCAGGGTCGCCAGCCCAGCCCCGATGGCAGCACCGGCGGCGATGCCGATGGCATCGGCGGTGCGCACCAGGGCGAAGCCACGGGCCGTCGTCAGGGGCAGGCTGCCGCGGGCGGCGGCCAGCTCCGCCGCCGGCCAGTACAACCCCATGGCCAGGCCGATCAGCCCCTCCCCCAGCAGCACCACCGGCAACCCGAGGGGCAGCAGCAACAACAGCAGCAGATCCGCCGCCATTGACAGCAGGGCCGCCAGCGCCATCGGCAGCGGCGGCGCCACGCCATGGTCGAGCCACCAGCCGCTCAGTCCGCGGGCCAGCAATCCCAGGGCACTCGACATCCCAAGCGTCAGGCCGATCTGCAGGCTGTCGAGACCGGCATGATGGAACGCCAGCGGACCCAGAAACAGGATTCCGCCGGCCCCCACCGCGGCCCAGCCGCGCACGAGGGCCGTGAGCCGCAGCCCCCGGGGGAAGCCCACCCACCACAGGGACAACGCCGCCATTGCCTCCTCATTTCCTCCGGCCGCCGACTCTGCCTCAGCCCCTCGCCGCCGGGGCCCTGGCGGCCGTGCTGCTGGTGCTGGCCGGGGCCGGCCCTGCGGCGGCCGTGGAACGGCTGGTGGTGCAGGTGGGGGGCCTGGAACTGCCGCTGGAGCTCTCGCAGCTGGACGACTGGCTGCGCAATCCTTCGGGTCGTTCGGAACTGGAGCCCTGGTTCAACCTGCTCGACCCGGCCACCCGCCGCGATCTGGCCACCCTGCTGCGCCGGCCGTTCCCCGTCCGCGGGGACCAGGCGGCACCCCTGCTCGACAGCTGGGCCGGCCGTCAGCTGCTGCAGCAGCTGGGTCGGGTGCTGCGGCCGGCCCAGGGGGAAGCGGCACCGCTGCTGCTTGATCTGTTCCGCCGCGCCGACGGTGTCCAGACCCCCACCCAGTTGCTGCGCCAGAGTCCAGGCAGCAGCCTGCAGCTCGACCTTGATGCCCTGCTGGACCTCGGGGAGCAGCTGCAGAAGCAGCTGATCGCCCAGCGGGCACTGGTGCAGCAGCTGCAGGCCCTGGATCTGCCCCCCCTCTCCCCCCCGCCGCCGGCCCGCCAGGGGGTCATGCGGATGGAGGAGCGGCTGGCGGTCGCCCACCGCGCCCAACCCCTGCCCCTGTCACTGGTCTGGCCCGCCGCAGGCCCCCTGCGCAATCGCTGGGTGCTGCTCAGCCATGGCCTTGGGGGCAGCCGTGAACAACTGCTGTGGCTGGCCGAAGGCCTGGCGGCCCGCGGCTGGCCTGTGGTGGTGACCCAGCACCCCGGCAGCGACGACGAGGCGGTCCGCGACCTGCTGGCGGGTCAGCGGTCGCTGCCGGGGGTGGAGACCCTGCCCGACCGCATTCAAGACCTGCAGGCGGTGAGCCGCGCCGTGGCCGACCGTCGGCTGATGTTCGGCCAACGCACCACCCCGCCGGCCATGGTGCTGAGCGGCCATTCCCTCGGAGGCCTGGCCGACCTGCTCTGGGCGGGGGCCCGCCCGAGCCGCGACCTGGCCGCCCGCTGCCAGCAGGCCCTCACCGCCATCCCGGTGCTGAACAGCTCGCTGCTGCTGCAGTGCCAGCTGGCCGGCACCGAGCTGCCGCCCCTCGATCCACCGGCCGATCTGGGCGGCGTCGTGACCCTGAACGGGTTCGGCAGCCTGGTGTGGGGCAACGGCGGACTGGACCGGGTGGGGGTACCGGTGCTGCAGGTGGGGGGATCCCTGGATCTGATCACCCCGCCCGTGGCGGAACAGATCGGTCCGTTCCGGCAGCTGAAGGATCCCCGCAGCCGGTTGGTGCTGGTGGAGGGGGCCAGTCATTTCTCTCCCGTGCGGCTGGAGCGGGAGCGGCCCCTGCTGCAGCTCGGCGATGACCTGGTGGGCAAGGATCCACGCCAGGTGCAGGAGTTGCTGCTCGAGGTCCACTCCCTCTTCCTGCAGGGCCTCGAAACCGGCTCGGCCGCACCGGTGGGGGTGCTGCGGCAGGGCAATGTGCGGGCATGGCTGCTCGACCGGGCCGGAGCGGCCCGCCTGCGCCTCAAAAACTGAGCCGCGGATCGAGCAGGGCCACCAGCACGTCCACCACCAGGGTCACCAGCACCACCAGAGCGGCGACCACCACCACGATGCCCTGCACCAGCGGATAGTCCCGCTGGTTGATCGCCTCCTGCAGCTTCAGGGCGATGCCGGGCCACGAAAAGATGTTCTCGATCAGCAGGGCGCCACCGATCAGCGAGGCCACCGTGATGCCGGCGATGGTGAGCACCGGCAGCAGGGCATTGGGCAGGGCATGGCGCAGCACCACCCTGGTTTCCCCCAGCCCGCGGCTGCGGGCCGCCTCCACGTAATCCGACCGCAGGGCCCGGCGCAGGTTCAGGCGCAGGGCGTTGTCGAAGATGCCGCTCAGCAGCAGGCCCAGGGTGGCCGCCGGCAGGGTCAGGTGATGCAACGCCGCCACCACCGTCGACCCGTCACCGGCGAGCAAGCCGTCCAGCAGGTAGAAGCCGCTGCCGGACGGCGGCACCCGGGGGGGGGGGAAGCGTCCCCCCACCGGGAACCAGCCCAGACCGACGGCAAAGATCAGCTGCAGCACCATCGCCGCCCAGAAGCTGGGCAGGGCATAGGTGGCGATGCCATACAGCCGTCCGGCCAGGTCCAGACGGCCTTCGGGTCTGGCGATGCCACTGAAGCCGGCGGCCAGCCCCAGCACCAGCGCCACCAGCAGGGCGGCCAGGCCCAGCTCGAGGCTGGCCGGCAGCACCTCGCGCACGATTTGGGTCACCGGTCGGGCACTCACCAGCGACTGCCCCAGGTCGCCATGCAGCAATCCCTGCAGAAACTCGACGTACTGCACCGGCAGGCTGCGGTCGAGACCCAGCTGCTGCCGCAGGGCGTCGCGGGCGGCGGCGCTGGCCCGGGTGCCCAGCAGCGCATCGACCGGATCACCGGGGGCCACCCTGAGCAACAGGAACACCAACGTGGCGATCAGCCAAAGCATCACCGGGGCCAGCAGGGCCCGGCCGGCCAGGTAGCGGGCAAGGCGACCGCGGCGGCTCACGGCTGCACCTCCCGGCTCAGCCGCGACAGCAGCAACCGCCCGGAACCGTCGAACCGGGGCGGGCTGATGCCGGGGCGGGCCCAGGCCCGGGGCTGCACCGACCACAGCGGGATGTAGGGACTGGCGCCGGCGACCTGCTGCTGCACCTGGTGCAGCACCGGCAACCGTTCAGGCCCGGTGAGGGTCTCGGTGCGCACGAGCTGGGCCTGCAGACCAGGGGCGGCCCAGAAGCTGCCGCTCGAGGCACTGGCGCCCTCAAGGCAGCGATGGCCGACGGCGCGGTCACAGGCCAGCAGGGGCATCAGGTAATTGTCGGCATCGGGAAAGTCTCCGATCCAGTCGAGCAGGATCATCTGGAAGGCGCCATCCCCCAGCTGGCGGTAGGCGGTGGTCGATTCCATGCCGGTGAGGGTCAGCCGCAGGCAATCGGGCAGGTCGCGCTGCAGGGCCTCCTGCCAGGTGAGGGCGAACAGGCGGTCGCTGGGAACGTTCGAGCGATAGGTGAGCGACAACTCCAGGGGGCGACCCTGGCACCAGCCCGCCTGGCGCAGCAGCCGGCGGGCCGCGGCGATGTCGTGGGAAGGCCACGACGCCAGGGCCCCGGGGAGGCTGGGCGGCACCAGCCCCCGCAGGGGTGGCCGCAGGCCGTCGCTCACCCGGGCCGTGAGCAGCGGCCGGTCGAGGCTGAGGGCCAGGGCCTGGCGCAGGCGCCCATCATCGAGGGGGGGCCGGTCACTGAGCAGGGTGAGGTAACCGATCTCCAGGGCCGGCCCGCCGCCCTCCCGCAGGCGACCGGCCGCGGCCTGGCGGTGCAGCGCCCGCTGATGGTCGGGCTGCAGGCTGGTGGACAGCAGCACGTCCACCTGGCCGCTGCGCAGGGCCCCCAGCAGGCCGCTGGAGGTGGTGAGGCTGGCGAGGGCCAGGCCGGCATTGCGCGGTGCCGGCCCCCAGTAGCCGGCAAAGGGCTCGAGGCGCTGCAGCTGGGGGCTGGTGAAGCCGAGGCGATAGGGGCCGGTGCCGACGAAAGCATCGGGGAGAAAGCGGTCGCGGTGCCGTCGGTAGGCCCGGGGGGAGACCGGGGTGAGGCTGGCGGAGGTGAGCAGCTGCGGCAGGGCGCCGTAGGGACGGCTGAGCACCAGCTCGAGGTGGTGGGAATCCAGCACCCGCACCGAGCGGATGCGGTCGCCCACCACATAGCTGAGCTTGCCGATGGCCAGAAACCGGCGCAGGCTGAAGGCCATGGCCTCGGCATCAAAGGGGGTGCCGTCGTGGAACCGCACCCCCTGCCGCAGGGGAATCACCGCGCGCAGACCGTCGCTGCTGAGGGTCGGCAGGGCTGTGGCGAGCCGTGGCTCCAGCTGCCCATCAGCCCGGATGGCATACAGCGGATCGCCGACGGCACTCAGCAGCTGCAACGCACCCACGGTGGTTGCCTGGGCCGGATCCACCGTGTCGATCGTGCCCTGGAAACCCACCACAAGCTGCTGGGCGGTCCCAACGGGACGGCGACCACCGCAACCCCCGAGCAGCACCACCAACCCGGCCAGGGTGGCCAGCAGCAATGGTCGCGGCAGGGACAGGGACTGAAGAGCCACCGGCGGGGCTGGACCTGGGGGTGACCCTATGGCGTCGGGGCCACCGCAGGGCTGGCCTCCAGCGCGTGCAGGGACACCTCGAAGACCGGTGAACCCTGCCGCTGCAGGGGCCAGCGGCGGACCCAGCAACGGTCGTGGCGGTCGTCGACGGCGATCACCTGGTAGGTGTCGGGATCGGAAGGAAGGTGGATGCGATCACCCTGGTGCAGGGTCATGCGGGTCACTCTGACGATGTCGTCGGACAAGGGCATGGTTCCTCAGCCGGCACGATCGGCAAGGTTCGTGCTGGACGGGTTCCTGACCATGTGTGGGGAACCGCACGCCACCCTAGGGCTCGGCCTCCCTCAGAGGGTGCGCAGGCAGGCCTGCACGGCCTCCACCTCGGGACGGGCGGTGATCGCCGCCAGGGCCCGGCGGAAACGGCCCTCCTCCACCGCATGGGTGACCACGACGATCTCGGCTCCGGGGCCCTCGGATTCGTGCTGCACGATCGATTGCAGGCTCACCCCCTCGGCACCGAAGCAGCTGCCGATGTGGCCGATCACCCCGGGACGGTCGGCCGCCTGGAAACGCACGTAGTTGCGATGGCAGGTGTGATCGGCCTCCGCCAGCCGGCACCGCCGCCAGCTGCCGGCAGCCAGCAGCGGATCCAGGCCGCCGGAGCCCAGTCCACGGATGGCGGCAATGTTGAGGATGTCGGCGACGACGGCACTGGCGGTCGGACCGGCTCCGGCCCCGGGTCCGTAGAACATCACCCGGCCCACCGGATCCCCCTCGACGAGGATGGCGTTGTTGACGCCGTTGACCCCCGCCAGCGGATGATCGCGAGGCAGCAGCGTGGGGTGAACCCGCACATCAAGCACCTCGGTGCCGTCGGGGTCACTGCCATGCCGCTGGGCCACCGCCAGCAGCTTGACCACGAAGCCCAGGTTGCTCGCATAGTCGATGTCCCGGGTCTGGAGGTTGTCGATGCCTTCGACAGGAATCGCCGGCCGGTCCACCAGACCGCCGTAGGCAAGACCCGCCAGGATCGCGATCTTGTCGGCGGCATCGCCCCCCTGCACGTCGGCCGCCGGATCGGCTTCGGCATAGCCGAGGGCCTGGGCATCGGCCAGCACGGTCCCGTAGTCGGCCCCTTCGGCCGCCATGCGGCTGAGGATGTAGTTGGTGGTGCCGTTGATGATGCCGCTCACCCGCTCGATGCGGTTGGCCCCCAGCGACTGCTTGAGGGGCTCGATGATCGGGATGCCGCCCCCCACGGCCGCCTCCATGAGCACGTAGACGCCCCGGTCGGCGGCCGCTGCGGCAATCTCGGCCCCGTGGCGGGCGATCACCGCCTTGTTGGCCGTGACGACGGGTTTGCCGGCGGCGATGGCCGCCAGGATCAGGGAGCGGGCCGGCTCGATGCCCCCCATCACCTCAACGACGATGTCAACGGTCGGATCGGCCACCACCGCCGCCGGATCCTCACCGATCAGGCCGGGATCGAGCTGCACCGAACGGGCCCGCTGCCGGTCACGGACTGCCACCCGCCGCAGCGACAGCTGGCCCACCAGCGGATGGCGTCCTTCGGGGGAGGCGAGGATCTGCGCCACCCCTGCCCCCACGGTGCCAAGGCCGAGCAGGCCGATGCCGATGGTCATCCCGTCTGATCCGTCACACGAACGATCCTAGAAATCACCCGGCGACGTGTTCAGCAGCCTGGGCCTGCATCTTGCGCAGGATGTTGAGGAACCCATTGGCGCGGGAGGGGGTGAGGCTGGCCTGCAGGCCGGTCTCGGCGATGAAGGCCGGGTCGATCGCCACCACGGCCTCGGGGGACAGGCCATCGAGGCCCTGGATCAGCAGGGCCAGCAACCCACGGGTGATCAACGCATCCGACTCCCCCTGCCAGTGCAGGATCCCGTCCTGAAGCTGCGGCGTCACAAAGACGTTGGAAGCACAGCCGCAGACGCGGTTGGCCTCCTGCTGCACACTCTCGGGCGCCGGCGGGAGCTTCTTGGCCAGCCACAGCACATAGTCGTAGCGCCGCCGTGGATCGCTGCAGTCGCGCAGCTTGGCGACGATCGCATCAAGGGCGGCGCTGCCGCTGGCCATGGCGGAGAAGTCCGAACAGAGCCAGTGTGGCGCCCACACCGCCGCCGGCGACGAGCCCCGACCACACCGGAGGGTGGGCCAGCCCCCTGGCGCCGTGGGCACTCAGCTCGAGGTAATCGCGGTGGCCCGGCCCCCCATCCACCACCAGCTCCCACCGGCGCTGGGCATCGGCCGGCAGCCGACCCTGGAAACGTCCTTCGGCGTCGGTGCGTCCCAAGGCAAGGGTCTGCCGGCCATCGGGCGACTGCAGCCGCACTTCGGCATCCGCTAGCGGTTCGCCCGTCGAAAAACTGGTCTGCAGACGAAGCAGGCCGGTTGCTTCAAGTCCACTGAAACTGGTTTCGACCCCGTGGGCCCGGACGGAAGGAGCGGCGAACAGCACCAGGGCCAGCAGGCCACCGCGACACCAGAGAATCTTGCGCATCGAAGACACCGGACGGGGCCCAAGGGTAGGGACCGCTTCAGCTCCGTCCAGGGGCGGAACGCCGGAAATCAGGCGAGGGTCCAGTCACCCACCGCCAGATCGGCCCGTCCCGCCTGGACCATGCCGACGAGGGATCCAATCATCAGGCGCTGCGCCTGCTGGGGGCGGTGCTGCAGCTGCTGCTGGCGGGACTGGGACGCGGGCAGGGGCTGACGGGAATCGGACACCGGAGCAGCGAATGGCAGAACCTGAACCTACTTTTGCAAGCCAGCCAAGGAAGCGGGCCTGGGTGGCACAGGGCTTAACAGTCTGCTGCGGCGGTGCCCAGGCCCCGTTCACTGATCCAGCCGCTGAAAGGCACATCCCACGGTTCCTGCGCCAGTCGATCCACCACGCAACCGTGGGGAACCACCACCAGCGCCGGCACGGCCGCCCAGGCCGGATCCGCCCGCAGCCGGTCGTACCAGCCACCGCCGTAGCCCAGCCGCACCCCCCGGCGATCGACGGCCAGGGCCGGCACCAGCAGCAGCGCCAGGGCCGTGGGATCGAGAGCCTGCCCCGCCGTCGGCGCGGGAATGCCGCAGCCATCGGGTCCAAGGGGTTCCCCGGGGGACCAGGGCAGGTACAGCAACCGTCCCCCAGGGGGCGGCGCGCTCACGGCCGGCAGGGCCAGGCCACCGGCCCAGGGGGGCGGCGGCAGCAGGGCTGGCTCCCCCGCCAGGGGCCAGAAGAGCCCCAGGCGCCCCGGCCGTGGCCAGTCAGCCAGCACGGCCGCCACCGCCAGCCGCAGACCCGCCTCCGCGGCCGCCAGCAGCGGCCGGCGCTGCTGGCGCCAGTGGCGTCGCAGGGCAGACCGGTCTCCTCCAGGCGGCTCCATCGCCTCAGCGCTGGAACCAGGCCGTCAGCGCGGCGGCCAGGGCATCGGCGGCATCGTCGGGCCGGGGCGGGTCGCTGAGCTGCAGTTCCCGCATCACGGCCACCAGCACCTCCCCCTTGTCGGCATGGCCTGACCCCGCCAGGGCCAGCTTGATCCGCATGGGCGCCAGCTCCACCACCGGAATGCCGAACCGGGCCAGGGTCATGATCAGCACCCCACGGGCCTGCACCACGCTGATCGTGGTGCTGGAGCGATGGAAGAAGAACGTCTCGACCGCCGCCAGCTGCGGCCGCCAGCGGCGGATCAGCTGGCGCAGATCGGCGGCGATTTCCACCAGCCTCTCCCCATCACTGCGGCCTGGGTCGGTGCGCAGGATGCCGCAGTCGACCAGCGCCGGACTGCGGCCGCCGGTGTCGATGAGGCCATAGCCGACCCGGGCCAGCCCGGGGTCGATGCCGAGGATGCGGACGGGGGCCCGGACCGGGACGACGCTGGTCACTCCTGCAGGAGGGCCTCGAACTGTTCAGGGGGCAGCACATCGCAGCAAGCCGCCGCCAGCTCGTCGACATTGAGAATGCTCTCCCGCAAGGGGGTGGTGCGCAGCTTGCGGGTGGAGGGCACGATCTCGCGTCGATCCAGCCCGAGAAAATCAAAAACCCGATCCAGCTGCGGCTGACGCTGGTTCACCAGGTCTTCGTAGGTGAGGGTGAGCAGCGGATGGTCGGCGAACCAGCTGTCAATCTCGGCCTGGAACCGTTGCAGCTGCTGCAGGGCATGGCGCAGATGGTCCGGTTCGATGCGCACCTTGATGTCGTTCGAGGAGCGATAGCCACCCGACGCCTGATCGCCCCACGAGGCGGTGCGCTGGGCCGTCTGGCTCGACACCATCGAGGCCAGGATGTTGGTGCGGATCAGATGCACGATGCGCACCTCACGGTCCTGGCGCAGATCGTGCCAGAGATCATGGTCGCCGTCGCCGTACCGAGGGGGGATGCCGCAGGCGTGCCACATGCCGGCGAAGGGCTCCTCATGCCACCAGCTGTCCTGGCGAGCCTGGGCATAGTGCAGCTTGAAGCCCACCGCCCGGATGCCTGCTCGGTGCACCGGCCCCCAGACGTAGCGCTGCAGGAACGCCCACGGATCACGACGGCGCAGATCCAGGGCCGCGGCACTGGTGGCCAGCAGGTCATACCCCTGCTTGGCAAAGGGGATCGCGTCGAGATGGATGTGAAACAGCTCGTAGAAGCACTCGGCGGCGGGGTGGCCGTCGATGAGGTCGACGAGCATCGTCGAGCCGCTGCGGATCGTGCTGATGACCACGAACCGTGTGGTCGGTGCCTGCCCCCGCAGCAGACCCTGGATGTGCAGCTGGCGCCACAGATGGGACCGCAGGCTCGTGGCCCTGCGCCTGGCTTTGCGAAGCAGGTCGGCCGGGGAGAGGAGGGGAACGGAAATGGCGGCTGCGCTGCGCTGGCCAGGGATTGTAATTTCAACAACACGAGCCCGATCGCTGCCGTTGCCACTGCCCGAGGGCCCGGTCCAGCACCAGGCGGCAGTCACCGGCCATCAGCAGCCCGGCCCCACCCCAGACCAATCGCAGGGGCAGGTCGGCGGGGCGGGCCCCCAGGTGCCGCTGCGGCTCGAAGCCCAGCCGGCAGAAGTAGCGCACCAGACGCGCATGCTGACGATCGTCATCCCGAATGGCCAGCAGCCGGGCCCGACGGCAGGGGGTGGCCTCCAGCGCCCAGGCCATGGTGGCGGCCCAGATCAACGCCCCCACCCCACCCTTGCCGTCGGTCACCCGCAGGGTGTCGAGGTGCAGACCGGCGGTGATGGGCAGCATCCACCCCCGCAGCTCCCCCACCAACCGCAGGCCCGCCCCCTCCCGCCGAGCGACCGCGACCTGCAGGCCGCGCCAGGGCAGGGCCACCCCACTGCGCAGCCGCAGCACCAGGCCCTCCCCGGCGGCCTGGTGCTCGAGCGTGTCAAGCACCCCCTGGGGCCACACCGGCGGCCTGCAGCAGCTCCCGGTCAGCCTGCACCGAGGGGTTGGAGGTCGTCAGCAGCGCATCGCCATAGAAGATCGAGTCGGCGCCGGCCAGCAGACACAGGATCTGCGCCTCCTGGCTCAGCTGCTCGCGGCCGGCACTGAGACGGACGCGGCTGGTGGGCATCAGGATCCGGGCCGCAGCGACCATGCGCACCAGCTCAAGGGGATCGACCGGGGGCTGGCCCTCGAGGGGGGTGCCCGGCACGGCCACCAGGGCATTGATGGGCACGCTCTCGGGATGGGGGTCCAGGCAGGCCAGCACCTGCAGCAGCGCCGCCCGATCCCGCAGGCTCTCGCCCATGCCGATGATGCCGCCGCAGCACAGCCCCAGGCCCGCCCGGCGGGCGCGCTGCAGGGTCTCGAGCCGTTCGTCGTAGCGACGGGTGCTGACGATGGCGGCGTAGTGGTCGGGCCCGGTGTCGAGGTTGTGGTTGTAGGCCGTGAGACCGGCTTCGGCCAGCCGGAGGGCCTGGTCGTCATTGAGCATGCCCGCCGTGACGCAGGCCTCCATCCCCAGCTCCCGCACCCCCCGCACCATCGCCAGCATGGCCTCGAAGGCGGCACCATCGCGGATCTCACGCCAGGCCCAGCCCATGCAGAACCGTTCGGCACCGGCGGCATGGGCGGCACGGGCCCGTTCCAGCACCCCCTCCACATCCAGCTGCAGGTCGGCGCGACCCGTCACGTCACTGCCGTGGTGAATCGACTGGGGGCAGTAGGCACAGTCCTCCTCGCAGCCGCCGGTGCGCACGCTCAGCAGCGACGCCAGCTGAACCCGATGGTCGGGATTGTGCCGGCGACCCACCGCCTGGGCTTCCCACAGCAGGTCGAGCAGGGGCCGCTGCAGCAGCGCCTCGATCTCGTCGAGGCCCCAGTCGTGGCGCTGGTCAGGCATCGGCGGCAGGGGCGGCTGGGAAGGATCTAGCTCAGCACCGGTTCCACGCCGCCGAAGCGCCGCTGGCGGCGCTGGTAATCGCGCAGGGCAGCGGCCAGGGCCTCCCGGCCGAAATCAGGCCAGAGCACCTCGGTGATGTGCAGTTCGGCGTAGGCCAGCTGCCAGAGCAGAAAGTTGCTGAGGCGGTACTCACCGCTGGTGCGGATCAGCAGATCGGGATCGGGTTCGCCGGCGGTGTGCAGGGCAGCGGCGAAGCGTTCTTCATCGATCGCCTCCGGCGAGAGGGTGCCCTGCTGCACCTGCCGGGCCAGTTCCCGGGCGGCATGCACCAGCTCCCGCCGACCGCCGTAGTTGGTGCAGACGTTGAAACGAATGCCCTCGTTGGCCGCCGTCCGGGCCGTGGCCTGGGCAATCAGGGACTGCAGCCCCTCCGGCAGGGCCTCCAGGTCGCCGAGGAAGCGGATTCTTACCCCCTCCCGGTCCAGCCCCTCCAATTCCCGCGCCAGCACCCGCTCGAAGAGCGTCATCAGAAATGCCACCTCATCGCCCGGGCGGCTCCAGTTCTCGGTCGAGAAGGCGTAGGCGGTCAGCGCGGCGATCCCCCAGTCGCTGCAACGCCGCAGCGTCGCCTTGAGGGTCTCGACGCCGCGCCGGTGCCCCATGACCCGTGGCAGCCCCCGCTGCCGGGCCCAGCGACCGTTGCCGTCCATGATCACGGCCACATGCGACGGCAGCCGCTCCGGATCGAGATCCGGCGGCAGGGCCACATCGGCGGCCGGTCCAGCCAGCTGAGGCCGCCTCATGGGCGTGGGGGAGGGGACGGTTCGGCGGCGCCTTCGCTGCCGGCCAGGGATCGGGGCAGCGTACGCGCCGAACGCCGCCGCCGGTCCGGGGTGGCCTGGGTCAGGGCCTCGTTGAGCAGCTCCCGCAGCCGCTGGTTGGTGATCGGTTTCTCGAGCCGTCCCTGGCGGGCCATCGAAATGGTGCCGGTCTCTTCAGACACCACCACCGCCAGGCAGTGTTCGAAGCGTTCGGTGAGCCCGAGGGCCGCCAGGTGGCGGGTGCCGTGGCGGGTCGAGGTCTCGCGTGAGAGGGGCAGGATCACCCCGGCGGCAGCGATCCGGTTCGCCTGGATCAACACCGCGCCGTCATGCAGGGGGGTTTCGGAAGAGAAGAGATTGAGCAGCAGGTCCACCGACAGCAACGCATCAATCCGCACGCCGGGGTTGAGAAAGTCCTCGGGTCGCAGATCACTGCCCAGGTCAAGAACGATCAGACCGCCGCAGCGGCGCTTGGAGAGCATGCCGGCGGTGTCGGCCAGGATCTCGACGGTGCCGACGTCCTGGCGGTCATGGCGACGGCTGGCGAGCAGCACGTCGAAGCGGCCAGTGCCGAGCAGCTCCATCAGCCGCCGCAGCTCCCCCTGCAGCAGGATGGCCAGGGCAAGGCCGCAGACCAGCACCAGGGCCTCCAGCAGCTGGCTGGTGAGGGGCAGGTCGACGTAGCGCTTCACCATCCAGGCGGTGGCCACCAGCAGCAGGTAACCCCTCAGCAGCCAGAGAATGCGGGGCTCACGGACGCGTCCGAGCAGCAGGACCCCGAACCCGGCGGCACAGGCGAGGTCGAGCAGCAGCCTCAGCCAGAACAACGCCCTGCCCCCCGCACCGCCGTTCCGTCACCCTACCGATCGCAGCCGCTCGGGCAGGACGTCGTAACGCAGCAGTTCGTCGGGACGTTCCCGCCGCTGGACAAGCTCGCTGCGGCCCTCGTGGACCATCACGGTCGCCGGCCGCGGAATGCGGTTGTAGTTCGATCCCATCGAGGCGTTGTAGGCACCGGTCGCGAAGACCACCAGCACGTCCCCCGGCCGGCAGTCCGCCAAGGGCAGATCGCGCAACAGCACGTCGCCCGACTCGCAGTGCTTGCCGGCCAGGATCACCCGCTCAGCCGGCGGTGCATCGGGGCGGTCGGCCAGCACAGCGGTGTACTGCGAGCCGTAGGTGATCGGCCGCGGATTGTCGCTCATGCCCCCATCCACCGACACGTAGGTGCTGAAGCCCGGCACCTGCTTGCGGCTGCCGATCTGATAGAGGGTGAGGCCTGCGGTGCCGACCAGCGAGCGGCCGGGTTCGCACAGCAGCCGCGGCAGCTCCAGACCGCGGGAACGGCAGGCGTCGACCACGGCCGTCGCCACGGCTTCGACCCAGGTGTCGATGCTCGGGGGATCGTCGGCCCCGGTGTAGCGAATGCCCAGGCCGCCGCCGACATTGAGATCCGCGCAGGGATGGCCGAGGCTCCGGGCCAGCGCCAGCGCGTCGGCGAGCACACCGGCCAGGTCACGGTGGGGCTCAACTTCAAAGATCTGGGAGCCGATGTGCGCATGCAGCCCCTGCAGCCGGGCCCAGCGGCAGCCGGCCAGATGCTTCAGCACCGGTTCCAGCTGGTCGGGGTCGAAGCCGAACTTGCTGTCGAGGTGACCGGTGCGGATGTACTCATGCGTGTGGCACTCAATGCCGGGCGTGAAGCGCAGCAGCAGCGGCACCGCCTCCGTGCGACCCCGACACAGCTCCGCCAGCAGCTCCAGGTCCCGCCAGTTGTCGACGACCACGGTCACCCCGTGCTGCAGGGCCAGGGCCAGCTCCTCGGCACTCTTGTTGTTGCCGTGCAGAACGATGCGCTCCGGTGGCATGCCCCCCTCCAGGGCGGTCAGCAGCTCCCCGGCCGACACCGCATCCAGCCCGAGACCCTCCTCGGCCACCACGGCCGTGATCGCCAGGCTGCTGTTGGCCTTGGAGGCGTAGAGCGCCAGGGAGGCGCCGGGGTAGTGGCGGTCAAGGGCCTGGCGATAGGCGCGGCACGTGGCCCGCAGGGTGGCCTCGTCGATCACGTAAAGCGGTGTGCCGAAGCGACGCGCCAGGTCGGACAGACCGCAACCGGCGAGCCGCAGGCGTCCCTCGGCATCCCGGTCGAGACTGATGGGCACCAGGTTGCGGTTCGGACTGCCGGGGTCCAGCCCCTCTCCGATCCTGGGCTGGGGATCCACATCCACTGCCGGCGAGGAGGTCATGGGCGAAGCTGATGCCGAAGTGTTGACCCCCCATCCTTTCAGGCCTCCGCCTCTGCGTCCGCTCATCGGTGCGGACTGGGGCGCGGCGCTGGCCCTCGATCGGCGGAGTCTGGGGGGGTTCTGGAGCGAAGCCCTCTGGCGGAGCGAACTGGAGCGGCCGGGGGCCCTGGCCTACGGCCATGAGGGCGGCGACGGGCTGCTGAGCATCGCCTGCGGCTGGGTGGTGGTCGATGAACTGCACATCATTGTTGTGGCCACGGACCCCGACTGGCGGCGGCGGGGGCTGGGCCGGGCCCTGCTGCAGGCGCTGGCGACGGCCGCCGTCCAGCGGGGCTGCACCCGGGCGACCCTCGAGGTGGCCAGCGGCAACCGGGCGGCCCAGGCCCTGTATGCGGCGGCGGGCTTCCGCACGGCGGGCTGTCGTCGCCGTTACTACACCAATGGCGACGATGCCCTGATCCAATGGAGATCGCTCCAAGGCGCCGGCGATGGTCTGTGTCCGCCAGTCCTGTGAAGTTCACCGGAGCAGGGCGGATCACCGCACCATTGCCATCAGTTTCGGCGCCAGAGTTGCATGAAGCAAATATCCCTCAGAGTGCCTGCACCGCAGGGCATTTGCAGCATCAATGCTGTTTCGATGGAGGCTTGATTGAGCGCCATGCAAGGCGGCGGAGGCGCCCGGGAACGCGCCGGCCCTGCCGATCCTGATAGCTTGGACCCATCTGCAGCCAGGCACCGCACCCATGTTCGAGCGGTTTACCGAGAAGGCCATCAAGGTGATCATGCTGGCCCAGGAGGAGGCTCGCCGCCTTGGCCACAACTTCG
>CAZWFG010000036.1:0-9033 GCA_964632245.1 uncultured Synechococcus sp.
AGAGCAGCGCTTTTGTAAAGCGAAGGCCATCGGTTCAAATCCGTTAGCCGGCTTGATCAATGCGCCCCAGGGCCTCGTTCGTGCCCATCAGCACCAGCAGATCCTCCGCCTGCAGCTGCAGATCGGCCGTGGGATTGACGGTGAGGCCCTGATCGGGGCCCGCCGCCAGCACGGTCACCCCCCAGCGGCGTCGGAGATCCAGTTCCGCGAGGGTGCGCCCGACGAACCCCCGGGGAACCCGCCGTTCCTCGATCGCATGGCGGCCGTCGAGGCGCAGGCGTTCCAGCAGCCCCGGCCGGGCCAGCTCGCGACCGAGACGCAGGCCCTCCTGGCGGGACGGGAACACCACCAGGTCGGCCCCGAGCCGCTGCAGCATCATCTGGTGCAGCTGACTGCTGGCCCGGGCGATGACGCGCTGCACCCGGCTGCCGCTGGCCACCCGGGCAATGAGGGTGGCGGTGACGCTCACCTCGATGGGGCTGCCGATCGCCACCACCACGGTGGCCATGTCCAGCACCCCGGCCTCCCGCAGGGATTCCTCGTCGGTGCAATCCGCCAGCCGGGCCTCCAGGGCAGGATCCCGCTGCAGCAGTTCGGCGATCGCCCGCTCACTGGCATCCACCGCCAGCAGCGGCACGCCGGCCTCGATCAGTTCTTCACACACGGCAGCGCCGAAGCGACCCAGGCCGATGACGGCGTAGCCGCCATCGATGTCATCACGCCTCCAGGGGGAATGGGGGATCGTGGTCACAGGATCAGGTCATCCACGGGGTAGCGCACCCTGGCCGGAGGCCTGCTGCCGTAGACGGCGGACAGGATCAACAGAATGCCGAGGCGTCCCACGAACATACCGACCATCAGCACCGACTGCCCCCAGCGGGATAGCTGAGCCGTGACACCCACATCGAGTCCGACGGTGGCGAACGCCGAGACGCAGGTGAACAGCTTCTCGAGGAAAGTGAACTGCGATGGTGTGGGTTCCCCGCCGCTGGTCGGCCCGAGCCCCAGCAGCAGGGCCATCAGCACCACAAAGGCCAGGGAGGCGAGCACCACCCCCACCGCCCGCAGCAGCACCTCGGGTTCCAGTCGCCGCCGGCGGATGACCACATCGTCGTTCCCCCTGAGGGTGGAACGGGTGGCGGCCACCAACACGGCGATGGTGGTGGTCTTGACGCCACCGCCGGTTCCCCCCGGGCTGGCGCCGATGAACATCAGCACCACCAGCACCAGCAAGGCCGCATCCGAAAAGGTTTGGAGCGACAGCGGCACGGTGTTGAACCCCGCGGTGCGGGCACTGACGGCATGGAAGAGGGTCACCTTCAGCTGCTGCAGGGGGCCGAGGGAGACCACCAGGCCGTCGGGGGCGAAACGCTCGGTGAGCAGCAGGGCCCCGGTGCCGAGGCCGAGCAGGGCCAGGGTGCTGCGCAGCACCAACCAGGTGTGCAGCGACAGACCTGCGCGACGGCGGCCATGGCGCAGTCCCCACACCTCACGGCAGACGCGCCAGCCGATGCCTCCCATCACGATCAGCCCGGCGATCACGGCATTGACGACCAGATCGTCGCGGTAGGCCTCGAGATTGGTGCTGAACAGGCCGAAGCCGGCGTTGTTGTAGGCGCTGATGGCATGGAAGAGGGCGACCCAGAGGCGCCGGCCCGGGTCTTGGATGTCGCGGAAGCCGAAGAGGAACAGCAGCAGGGCACCGGCGCCGATGACCACGGCGGCCATTCGCAGCAGCGCCTTCAATGTGTCCCCCACAGCGCCGACGCCGTAGGCGTCGAGGGAGCGGCCGCGATCGAGCCGCTGGCGCAGGGCAGCGCCCCCGAGCACAACCCCCTGGAGCACCGAGGTGATGGCCATCAGGCCGAGGCCGCCGACAAGGATCAGCAGCGCCAGCAGCCCCTGGCCGAAAGGGGTGAGCTCGCGGCCCACGTCGATGATCGACAGGCCCGTGACGGTGATGGCCGAGGTGACGGTGAACAGGGCCTCCCAGAGGCCGACGCTGTCGCTTGAGCAGACGGGCAGGGCCAGAAGCACAGTGCCCACCGCAATCACCAGGCCGCCGCTGATGACGGTGAACTGGGGCACACCGAGGCGTCGCCACCACCGTCGCCCCGCCTGCGTCACCACCCCATGCCCACGCCACAAGTGGCCACGTTAGGCAGGGTCGCCGCAGCGGCGGCTCATGGTGCCCCGGCCTCGCACCGACGCCGCCTCTCGCCGATCTCGAGGCCATGGCTCCCCCTACACCGGAATCGGGAGGGACATGGCTCCCTCCCCTGTTCCCACACCCAAGACACCATGACCCTCATCACCCTCAACGAGTGCGCTGCCGAGACCGTGCGCGGCGGCTTCTTTGACCTGGCCTACATCCGTCAGGTGGCCCGTCAGGACAATGCTGGCGCCAACGTGGCGGTCGGCCTGGTGAACCCCGCCTTCCAGGGGATCATCCAGGGCAACAGCGCCGTGCAGTTCGGGCTTGCCAGCGCCTGATCGACGGCTGATCAGCCTCTGATCAGCAGCCTGCCGGCGATGGTCACGGCCATCGCCGGCTCATTATCACTACCCATCAGGAGCCATGTTGCAAACCCTCCACGAGTCGCAGTGCGACGTCATCACCGGCGGCTGGGCCATGCCCCCGGTGACGGTCAACGCCCCCGTCAATGTTGACGCCACCTCCGTGGTGCAGCTGGGCAACCAGCTGAACTTCGGCCTCAACGTCGCCCTGTTCCCCGGCACCCAGGCCATCAGCCAGGGGAATGGGCTTGGGCAGCTGACCGGCGTGTTCTGATCCCATGCTCTCCCGGAGTGACCCGACACAATCCCGTCCCGCCAGGGGGCGGGGGCTGGCCTGGTCCCTCCGGGCCGGGCGCTGGAGCTGTGTGCGCCAGTGGAACATCGAAGACTGCGGTGCCGCCTGCCTGGCCAGCGTCTGTCGCCAGCACGGTCTGCGCCGCGATCTGGCCGACATCCGTGCCCTGGTGGGCACCACCGGCACCGGCACCACCCTGCTCGGTCTGCAGCGGGGGGCCGAACGGCTGGGCTTCCACACCCGTGCCGCCCAGGCCGGACCGGATCTGCTCGACCACCTGGACGAGGTGCCCCTGCCCCTGATCTGCCATTGGAACGGCTGCCACTGGGTGGTGCTGCATGGCCGGCGGGGGGGGCGCTGGTTGGTCGCCGATCCGGCCCATGGCCTGCAATGGCACGACCGCGACAGCCTGCTGCGCCACTGGAACGATGGGGTGCTGCTGCTGCTCGAACCCGATCCGGTGCGGCTGGAGGCCGAACGGGAGCGGGGAACGGCCGCCGGTGGCGGCTGGGGCTGGCTGGCCACCCTCGTGGCCCCCTTCCGGCCGCTGCTCTGGCGGGCCTTCGCCCTCAACGGGGTGATCGGCCTGATGGCCCTGGCGCTGCCGGTGCTGATGCAGGTGCTCACCGATGACGTGCTGGTGCGCGGGGATGGGCGCCTGCTGGCGGGGTTCTGCCTCGGCATCGCCCTCCTGTTCGTGATCCGCTCCCTGCTCAACCTGATGCAGGGGGTGCTGGTGGGCCACTTCGGCCAGAAGCTGCGGCTGCAGATGGTGCTGCACTACGGCCAGCGGCTGCTGCGGCTGCCCCTGAGCCATTTCGAAAGCCGCCGCAGCGGCGAGGCGGTGAGCCGCCTCGCCGACATCGACCAGCTGCGGGACCTGATGAGCCAGGTGATGCTCGCCCTGCCGAGCCAGTTCTGCGTGGCCCTGATCTCGGTGGCGGTGATGGCCGTCTACAGCCTTCCCCTGACCCTGGCGGCGCTCGCCGGCCAGGGGCTGGTGCTGCTGGCCTACGCCGCCGTGCTGCCGGCCCTGCAACGCCGCACCCGTGCTCTGACAGTGCAATCGGCCGAAAACCAGGGGTTCCTGGTGGAGGTGTTCCGCGGCTCGACCCTGCTGCGCACCACGGCCGCCCATCAGCAGGCCTGGCAGGAATTCCAGCGCAACTTCGGCCGGCTGGCCCACCTGGCCTGGGATTCCCTGCTGCTGGAGCTGCGCGCCGGCACCCTCACCACCCTGCTGGCCAGCCTGACCACCATCGGCGTGCTCTGGTACGGCAGCACCTTCGTGCTCTCGGGCCGGATGAGCATTGGCCAGCTGCTGGCCTTCCATGGCATGAGCGCCAACGTGCTGGTGTTCCTCGGGGCCCTGGGCGGTGCCACCGAGAACCTGCTGCGGTCGCGGATCGTGATCAGCCGCCTCAGCGACGTGCTCCATGAGCAGCCCGAGGACGCCGATGGCCGCCACCGCCACACGGTGCGCATCGATCCCGGCGAACCCATCCACTGCGCCGCGGTGAGCTTTCACCATCCGGGTCGTCGCCGGCTGCTGCACGAGCTGACGCTGGAGATCCCGGGCGGCGAGGTCACGGCCCTGGTGGGCCCCTCGGGCTGCGGCAAGAGCACCCTCGTGCGGCTGCTCGCCGGCCTGTACCCACTCGAAAGCGGCAGCATCCGTTTCGGGGCCTACGACGGGGCCGACATCGCCATCGACAGCCTGCGCCGGCAGGTGGTGCTGCTGCCCCAGGAGGCGGTGTTCCTGAGCCGCAGCATCTACGACAACTTCGTCTTCGCCCATCCGGGCGTGAGCTTCGAGGAGGTGGTGCATCTCTGCCGGCTGACCCTGGCCGACGATTTCATCCACAGCCTGCCCAACGGGTACCACACGGTGCTGGGCGAGTTCGGCCTCAACCTCTCGGGCGGGCAGCGGCAACGGCTGGCCCTGGCCCGGGCCCTGGTGGGCGAGCCGCCGGTGCTGCTGCTCGATGAATCGACCTCGGCCCTCGACCCCGAGATGGAGCAACGGGTGATGGAGCGCCTGCTGCGTCACCGCCTGGGACACACCACGGTGCTGGTGAGCCATCGGCCATCGGTGATCCGCCGTGCCGACTGGATCGTGCACCTCGAGAACGGCCAGGTGCGCCATCAGAACCGCCCGGAGGCGCTGGGCGACTGCCTCGACCTGCATCCCTACCTGCTCACCCCATGACCCTGTTCCCCCCCCTGCCGACCCTCGACATCGACGACGTGCTGCCACCCCCCGACCGCTGGTCGCGGGCCTTGGGACGACGGCTGCTGCTGGCCCTGGTGGGCACCGGCATCGGCCTGGCGGTGTGGCCCCTGGCGGAAACCGTGCGGGCCGGGGGGGAGGTGCGACCCCTGGGGGAGAACAGCCTGCTGCAGAGCCGGCTGGGGGGAGTGCTGACCGAAGTGCACATCCGTCCGGACCAGCGGGTGCAGCGGGGCCAGCTGCTGGGCCGCCTCGACACCGCGGCCCTGGATCGGCAGCGACAGCTGCTGCTGCAGGAGATCAGCAGCCTCAGCCGCCAGCGGCGCCAGTCGCTGCAAGAGCAGCAGGCCCTCCAGGACCAGGAGCAGGCAGCGCGGCGGACGCTGCTGGCCCGGCTCGAATCGGTGCGCCGGGACAGCGACAAGGCAACGGTCACCCAGGATTTCCAGCGGCGCGAACTGGAGCGGTTCCAGGCGCTGCAGAACGAGGGGGCCGTCGCCCGCAGCCTGGTGGAGGAACAGGAGGCCCGGCTGCGCATCGGCGGCAGTGACCTGGCCAAGGTGCGCCAGAGCCTCGACGAACAGCGGGCCCAGGGGGCCGAGGATCTGGCCGCCCTGCGCCGCAGTGCCCTGCAGGCCCAGGTGGCAGCCGAAGAACTGGAGAAAGGCCTCGATGACCGTCGCCATCGGCTGCAGATGCTCGATCAGGACCGGCAGGACAGCGTGCTGCGGGCCCCCGCCGCCGGCACCGTGCTCGGCACCGTGCTGCGGCACCGGGGGCAGGTGATCCGTCCGGGGGAGGTGGTGGCCACCATTGCCCCGGCGGGCGCCCGCCACGAAATCGTGCTGAAGGTGACCAGCCGCCAGCGGCCCCGCCTGCGGCCCGGCCAGCCGGCCATGGTCACGATCAACGGCTGTTCCCGGTCGGAGTTCGGCGTGCTGCGAGCCCGGGTGGAGAGCGTGGCCGACGACGTGGTGAGTCGTGGCCTCTACGAGGTGCGCCTGCGGCCATCGCGCCAGGGGCTCAGCAGCACCCGCGGCAGCTGTCCCCTGCGGCCCGGTCTTGAGGTCGACGCCGACGTGACGACGCGGATGACGACGGTGCTGCGCTTCCTGGCCGACCGCTTCGAGCGGCCGCTCTGAGGCCGGGGCGGATGCGCAGCGGATCGGCCGGTGGACGCCGGCCCCCCCGCCGGTCCCGGTTCAATCCCATTACCCCCTGCCCTGAGGAGCCCGCCGCACGATGGAACCCAACCCCTGGGAGATCGGCAGCAATCCGATCGACCTGCTCGACCTCCTGACCGGCGCCGACAGCTCGCAGGCCCTGTGGTTCGTGGCGGGCTACATCCGCGGCGCCCAGGATGCCTGCCGTTTTGCCGTTGATGACGGTGCCGACGGCGACGGGGCGGCGGGGGCCCCATGAGCGACGGCACCCCGACCTGGCCCGACCGCACCAGCGCCGGCGAGGACCTGGCCCGTCGGCTGCCGATGTTCTGGCGCCCCGGAGAGGCCATCACCGTCATCGGCATTCCCCGCGGCGGCCTGGTCGTGGCGGCACCGGTGGCCTGGCGGCAGGGCTGCCCGCTGGTGAGCTGGTCGACCCGGCGGCTGGTGCTGCCCGGCAGCGGCGGGCTGGGGCTGGGGGCCGTGGCCCCGGGGGGCATCGTCGTGATCGACCCAGACCAGGTGCGGCTGCAGCATGTGGCCGTGGCCACCCTGCTCGATCTGATCCAGCATCAGCAGCTGGTCGTGGAACGCCATCAGCGCCTGTTCGCCGAACCCCGGCCCGCCGAGCTCGCCGGCCACCATCTGATCGTGATCGATGACTACGTGGGCTCGGGCCTGACGATGGAGGCCACCCTGCGATCATTGCGGCAGCTCTGGCCCCGTTCGATCACGCTGGCAGTGCCGGTGGGCGAGCCCGTGGCACTCCGCTGCCTGCGCCCGGAGGTCGACAACATCCTGGTGCTGATCAGCCCCGAACATCCAGACAGCGGACAAGGCTGGTTCCGGCAGCTGGGAACCGTGGACCTGCGGCAGGTGAAGGAGCTGCTGCAGCCTCGCCTGGCCGGGACTGCCGGCGATGCGCCGCAGACCGGCAGCAGAGAGGTTTCGCAGGGATCATCAACTTCAGGATGAACACACCTCATCCCAGAGCTCCATGGCCGACGCCCTCGGCGACTATCTCGACTCGGTGAGCCGGATCCCGCTGCTCACCCCCTCTGAGGAAGTGCACCTGGCCCAGCGGGTGCAGCGCTGGCAGACGGGGGGAATGGCCGCTCCGGCCCTGGAACGGGCCGGGCGCCGGGCGCTCAATCGAATGGTGCAGGCCAACCTGCGACTGGTGGTGAGCATTGCCCGCCGCTACCACTGCGCGACCGTCGAACGCATGGACCTGATCCAGGCCGGCAACCTGGGGCTGATGCGGGCGGTGGAAAAATTCGACCCCACCCGCGGCTACCGCTTCTCCACCTATGCCTTCTGGTGGATCCGCCAGGCGATCAGCCGGCACCTGCGCGAACAGGGCGGCACCATCCGGCTGCCGAGCGAACTGATCGACCTGGCGGCACGGGTGAGCCAGTTGCAGAACGCCTCGCCGACCCGCCTGAGCCTGCGCGAGCTGGCCGAGACCCTGGGGGAGAGTGAAACGCGGCTCAACCATGTGCTCACGGTGCGCCAGCGTTGCCATCCCCTCTCCCTCGACCGGCTCACCGAGACCCGCGACGGCAGCTGCAGCCTGCTCGACAGCATCCCGGCGCCGGCCCAACCCGACGGCCTCGACGACTACCACTGGCTGCACAGCCAGCTGGCGGGGCTCGACCCGCGCGAACAGGCGGTGCTGCGGCTGCGTTACGGCGCACCGGAACGGCCCTCGTATGTGAAGGTGGCCCGGCACACCGGGCTGAGCCGCGACCAGGTGCAGCGCATCGAACGCAGTGCCCTGCGCAAGCTGCGGGCCCGGCTCACCCCGGTGCTGTTCCCCGGCTGAGGCCAGCCCGGCCGGGGGGGCAGAGCCCGGCTCCTCAGAAGAGGGCCTTGCCGGCGTGGCCATTCGGCACGAAACCGGCAGCGTCCGCAGGCCGCCCCTTGAGGTAGTTGACGCCGGCCAGCTTGTGGCCGATGCCGTCCTGGCCGCCACGGGCGCCGGCCTCGGCCAGGCCGAGGCCATTCTCGAGCAGGTAGGCGGCCAGGTTTGACACCGATCGCCCCTCGAGGTCGGAACGGCTCACGAGACGTTCATACGTGGACTGCGAGATGGTGATCGAGATGCGCTGGGGCTTGCGGCGCAGCACGGCCATCCGATCGGCGGCCGGACGAGTGGCTTCGGTCATGGGGTGTTGGGGTGGTAAGGGTGTTGGAGGGAGGGGCACGGCCGCGCCGGGGCGGCGCCGCCACCACCCATATGGCGCGTGGCTCCTCATCCCGTCGGCGATCTCAGCACGACTGCCGCCGAGGTCCGGCACTCACGCCTCCGCCTGCGGCACCACCGCACCACGGGCCCGCTCCAGCAGATGGATGACGGTGGCATCATCCACGGGGCGGAAGTCGTCGTACCACTCCCCCACCGACCGCAGCCAGCGCACCCGACGCAGCACCAGCAGATCGTCGACCAGGGGGCGCAGGCGATCGACGGTGCTGCCGTCGGCAACGGGCACCGCCAGCCGCAGCGAGGCCGGCGACAGCTGCGCCAGGGAACGCAGGATCGCCTCGATGGTGAGGCCCGTGGCCAGGCCGTCATCCACCACGATCAGATGGCGGTGGCGCAACACGTCGGCCGGCGGATCGCCGTAGCGGTTGCGTCGACGTTCGAGCTCGGCGGTCTCGCGGGCGATGGCCCGCTGCAGCGCTGGCCCCTCCAGCCCCAGCCGCTGCGCCTCGTCGGCATGCAGCAGCTGCACCCCCCCGGGCGCAACGGCGCCGACGGCGTACTCGGGGCTGACGTCAGCCGCGACCTTGCGGGCGCACCAACTGAACAGCGGCCGGCCCAGGCG
>CAZWFG010000036.1:9133-14340 GCA_964632245.1 uncultured Synechococcus sp.
TGACGTCAGCCGCGACCTTGCGGGCGCACCAACTGAACAGCGGCCGGCCCAGGCGGTGGGCCACGGCTGCCGCCACAACGATGCCGCCGCGGGGGACGCCGATGACCAGGCCCTCGGCCAGCACCTCGGGCGACAGGGCGACGGCGAGACGTTCAGCCAGCACGGCTCCGGCATGGCAGCGGTTGCGCCAGCGATGGGGGGCATCAGCCATGGGAAGGGTGGAGAGCACTGCCCCTCCTCTACCGGCGGTCGCCCCTGCCGGCGGCTGCGGCAACAGCGCCGCAGGGATGCCGGGCAGGCTCCCCCACCACCGGCCGGGCCCCAACACTGAAGGTGTCGCTGCCTTTGCCGCCATGACTCTGATGAAGTGGGATGCCCTGCGCGATGTCGAAAACCTGCTGGAACGCACCAGCCGGTCCCTGGGCTGGATGCCCGGACGATCCATGGGCTGGATGCCGATGCTGCCTGCCGACACGGCCACCAATGGCGAATGGTGCCCCTGCGTCGACATCGGCGAGAACGACCGTTCCTTCGTGCTGAAGGTGGAGCTGCCCGGCGTGAAGCGCGAGGACGTGGCCATCAACATCCAGAACGACGTGCTGACCCTCGAGGGAAGCCGGCGCCGGGAGGAGGAGAGCCAGGGCCAGCGGTTCCACCGGCTCGAACGCTCCTACGGGCACTTCCTGCGCAGCTTCAGCCTGCCCGACAACGTGGATGCCGCCGGAATCGAAGCCCATTTCCACGACGGCCTGCTGGAGGTCGAGCTGCCCAAGACCGCCGCCACCCAGGCCCGCAGCATTGAGGTGAAGATCAACGGAGCAGCCGGCTGATGGGGCCTCAGGGTGTCGAGATCGTGCGGATCACGTTGTAAATGGCCGTGCCGTTCACCAGGCTCGACAGCGGGGCGGTGACGGCGGTGAAGCCATCCACCACCTGCGCATAGAAGGAGCGGTTGACGATGATCGTGTCGCCATCCCTCAGGGGTGGGTTGGCCGTGCTCGACACCCCCTGGCCATAGTTGACGGCGAAGGCCTGTCGGGTGGCGGTGCCGTTGCGGTTGATCCGCACCAGGTCGACGCTGCCCGTGCGGGCCCTGAAGTTGACGGGTCCGCCGGCGGCCAGAATCGCCTGCACCAGAGGCGTGTTGGCCCGCAGCTGCTTCTCTCCGGGAGCCTTGACTTCGCCGACGACGTTGACGCGGATTGAGGACGGGGAGAAGTTGGCCACGGCCAGCTCCATGATCTCGGCATCGGTGGGGGCCTCTGCTTTGCCCACCTCGATCGTGTCCCCGTCGAAGAGATACGGGTTCTGCTGTTGATCGCCACGCTGCAGCAGCGCCGCCAGGTCGAGGCTGGTGGTCTTGAGGCGGCCCGGCGCACCGATCAGCCGGCGCGAGAGACGCACGTTGCGCAGGTCGGCCAGCTGGGTGAGGCCACCGGCCTTCTGGATGGCCGTGATCAGGGTGGGCACCCCCGAGATCTGGCCGCCCCCGTTGGCGGTGCCTGAACTCTCGGTGGGGGTGAGCGTGTAGAGCCCTGGATTGCTCACTTCGCCGATGACACTGATGAGCTGCGGCCGGGGGGCCTGCAGGCGCAGGGTGAGCTCAGGTCGCACCACCTGCCGGCCGTAGAGGCGGGTCAGCAGGCCACGGGCCTGGTCGATGGTGTAACCGCTCACCTGGACAGATCCCAGCAAGGGGAACACCGCCGTGCCGTCGTTAAGGATCTGGGTGGCACCGCTCAGCTCCTTGAGCTTGGGGTCGAGCAGATCGACCTGCAGCTGGTCACCGGGGCCGAGGATGTAAGCGTCAGGCTGGGTGACCGGTGCCGGGAGCTGGGACTGGGCCAGCACCGGGGGGAGGACCGCCGGCAGCGGCGGCAACCCCGCAGCGCAGCCCAGACCCAGGGCCGTGACGGCCACCGCGCGGGCAGCAGCTCCGGGCATCCGGGAGGGACGATCGTCGTTCGGCACAGCGGCGATGGTCCTGGTCAGGAGGTGGCGCCACGCTACCGGACATTCCATTCACGGCGGTTATAGTCGCGGCGGTCTCGTGCCTGTCCCGTCCCGCTGCCACGGCAGTTCCGGTCCTCCAAGCCTTCATGGTTCAAGCCAGCAGCTCCCCCAACGGCACCGCGACCTCCGGCACCAGCGGAACCGCTGGCCAGCCCTACGACAAGCCAGCCCCGTCGCAACCGCAGATCCTGCGGGCGATTCGACGCCGGCAGAGCCTGTTTCTGCTGGTGTCGCTCGCGTCCTTCGCCGTGATGGGGGTCAACCTGGCGCGGGAACGGATCTTTTCACCCAGTTACACCGGCGGATTCCAGATCCTGCTCAACGATCCGATCGGGGATGGCAGCAAGGGTCGCGGAGGCCCGGCCGGCAGCACCGAACTGGCCGAGCTGGCGAACCTGACCACCAATGCCCGCATCCCTGACCTGGTGCAGGTGCTGCGCAGCCCATCGATGCTGGAACCCCTGGCCGCCAAGATGCGGGTCAGCGCCGGCAAGATCGACAGCAATCTGCGCATTGCACCTCCATCCGAAGATGTGCAGGATGTGCTTCTGATCAGCCTCAACTGGTCCGACCCGGCCCAGGGGGTGTCGATCCTGCGGGCCCTGGCGGACGAATACCTTGACTTCTCGAAGCGCCAGCGTCTCAACCGCCTCCAGGACGGCATCACTTTTCTGGACACCCAGGCCCCGATTCTGGAAAAGAAGGTCAACGACATCCAGACCGAACTGGAGGCCTTCCGTCGCGCCCACAACCTGATCACTCCGGATGCCCGCGGCAGTGCCCTGCAGAGCCAATACGACGTGCTCAAGGACGAGCTCGGCAGCCTGCGGCGGCAACAGGCCGAACTGACCAGCCAGGCCCGATCCATCCAGAGCGGCACCCTCTCGCCGGCCTGGTTGCCCAGCACCCCCCTGCGCAGCGGTGGGGCAGAGGCAGCCGCACCGGCCAATCCGGCAACACCGGCGGCACCGGCGACAACCGGATTGATGACGCCGCAACAACAGCTCGATCAGCTTGACCAGAAGATCGCCGAAGCCTCGGCCAGCTACCGCCCCGACAGCCCGGTGCTGCGCAGCCTGCTGGCGGAACGCAACCAGCTGCGACCGGTGGTGCAGCAACAGGCCATGGCCGGCGTCGTCAACCAACTGAACAGCAACCTGGCCCAGCAGGCCGAGATCGTGCGCCAGCTGCAGGTGCTGCGCAACAACTTCCAGCGCAGCCCGGCCCTGATCAAGACCTATGAGGGAATGCAGCAGCGGCTGGAGGTCGCCAAGCTCAATTACAGCGGCTACATCCAGGCCCGGGAGAACTTCCGCCTTGAGGCCTCGCAGCAGTCGGTGCCCTGGAAACTGATTGCCTCACCCCGGTTCAACGAGGTGCCCACCAAGCCGAACGTGGGCCGGGGGTTGCTGCAGTCGGCCGCTCTGGCCCTGATCCTCGGTGCCGGTGCCGCCCTGCTGCGCGACCGCCTGGACAACATGATCCATACACCGCAGGAAATCGAGGAGCAGCTCAACCTGCCGGTGCTGGGTCTGATTCCGTACCTGCCCCTGCAGCCGGGGTTGACGGTGATGAAATCGATCGAACAGATGGACGCCGGCGACCGTTTTGCGGTGCGTGAATCGTTACGGAGCCTGTTCACCACCTTCCGCCTGCTGCGCTCCGACCGCGCCATTCGACTGGTGGCGGTCACGTCTTCGGGTCAGGGGGAAGGCAAGTCGACCGCAACGGCCATTTTTGCCACCACCCTGGCCAACCTGGGGCTCAAGGTGCTGATCATCGATGCCGACATGCGCCTGCCCCGACAGCATCGCTATCTGGGTCTGGAGAACAACGATGGCTTCTCCAATCTGCTGACCGATTCCAGCCTCGACATCCGCAGCCTGATCCGGCCGATCAGCGACACGCTGCATCTGATCACCGCCGGTCCCAAACCACCGGATCCGGCCAAGCTGCTCAGTTCCCGTCGCTGCGGCGAACTGTTGAACGACATGCGCAGCGGTCTTGATGAATACGAGATCATCCTGTTTGATACCCCACCGGCCCTGCTGCTGGCCGACCCGGTGCTGCTGGGTGAAAAGGTGGACGGTCTGCTCTATCTGGTGGGCCTTGGCCGGATCGACCGCATGGTGGCACCCCAGGCCCTGCGCCGGGTGCAGGCCAGCGGTGTGGATGTGCTGGGTGCCATCGCCAACCAGATCGAATTCCCGACGAGCCTCAATGACTACGGCTATGGCTACGGCTATGGCTACGGCTATGGCTATGGCGGCTACTCCGACCGCTACCGCAACAACTACAAGACTGCCGCGGTCATGGAAGACCGAGCGGGCACACTGAAACCCCAGGCGCAGGGCACGGCGGTCAACACCGCTGCCCAGCGCGTCAGTCAGTTTCTTCGCGAGCGTAAGGGCCGCTGAGCACCTGTTCAAGCAGGGCCAGCTGACCGAAGAGAGGTCGAGCCGGCGGATGCTGGCGCTTGGTGTGATCAAGGGCCTGGAAGATCGTCAACCGTTGCTGCAGGGCCAGCAGGCCGATGCCCATCAGCACCGAACGTTCCTGGCCGGCCCAGCAGTGCACGTAGAGACTGCCACTGCTCGCATAGAGATCGCACAGGGTTTCCAAGGCACGTTTGAGGGCTGCTTCGCTCAGGGGCACCTGGGCTCGATGGTCGGGCAGGGGACAGCGGATGCTGCGCCAGCCCCAGGCGGCAGGCACCGTGGGCAGGTGGCGATCTTCATCGACAAAGCAGCAGTTGAACACCGCGGTGATGCCCGCCTGCCGCAACACCTGCCAGTCGCGGTCGGTCTGGGGATGGGAACCGATGGCCAGGTCCCCGGGAAGCAGCCAGTTCCAGGTGAGGTCAGAGGACATCAGAACAATCGGTCAACACAGACATCGAAACAGAAAAGACACGATCAGCGTGACAGTCTCAGCCGACGACGCAGACGACGGGCAAGCCCAAGACCGGTGATGACACCGGCAGCAGGGACAGGGCCTGGACCACCCAGCACTAGGTTGAGGTCAAGGGTGCGCCCCCAGGTGTCGTCGGGATAAAGGGTGAACGTGCCAGCGTCTGCAAAGGATCCCTGAACACAAGGAGCAAGTATTGCGCATAAAAAAAGCACCCGCCGCAGCGGGTGCTGAATCAAAAGCCTGTGGCTCAGACCGTGGCCTTGAGCTGACGGCGCATGCGA
>CAZWFG010000037.1:0-14332 GCA_964632245.1 uncultured Synechococcus sp.
AGCGCCTTCATCAAATCGATCCGCGGCAGCGACGCCGATGCCGCCCTGTTCTGGCTGGCGCGGATGGTGGAGGCCGGCGAAAACCCGCGCTTTTTGTTCCGCCGCCTGCTGATCGCCGCCGGCGAGGACATCGGCCTGGCCGATCCCCAGGCGATCGTCGTCGTGGAGGCCTGTGCCGCCGCCTTCGAACGCATGGGACTGCCCGAAGGGCTGTACCCGCTGGCCCAGGCGACCCTGTACCTGGCCGCCACCGACAAGAGCAACAGCACCCTCGGCTTCTTCGACGCCGTCCGGCGCGTGCGTCAGGAGAAGACCAGCGCCGTGCCTCCGCATCTGCGCGATGCCCACCGGGACGGCAAGGCCTTCGGTGACGGCGAGGGTTACCGCTACCCCCATGCCTACGCCGAGCACTGGGTGGCCCAGGCCTACCTGCCGGCCCGGCTGCAGGGGGAGGTGTTCTGGCAACCCGGCCGGCTCGGCTGGGAGGGAACCCGCCGGGGACGGCTGCACCGCCAGCGCGCCGCCCAGATGGCCGCCGCTGCCGAATGGGCCAGTGAACAGGGCGAAAGCCTCAGCAGCGGCCCCGCCGACCCCCTGCTCGAACGCTGGCAGCGGCGCCAGCTGGCCCAGGAGGGGGAACGGTTGCAGGCCCTGCAGCAGCGCTTCTGGGCCTCGATTCCCCTGGAGCGACACCAGCGGGTGCTGGTGCTCGACTGCCGCTCGCTGCTGTGGGCTCTGCCCGCCCTCGATGGTTGTCCGGAGGGGGGCACCGTGCTGCAGGTGGAGGAGGAGGGCACCGCCAGCGCCCTCAGGGATCAGCTGGGGGTGCTTGATGACCTGGTCGCCCCCCTGGTCTGTCAGTTGCCGGGGCGGGACCTGGCCCTGCTGCCCTCCAGGCTGCAGGCCGGCCAGCGGTTCGAACGGCTGGTGGGTCGCAACGTGCTGGCTCCGCCGGTGACCCTCACGGAGGCCGAGCGGGAGGGGTGGCTGTCGGCGGTGGAGACGCTGCTGATGCCTGCCGGCCGCCTGGACCTGCTGTTCACCCGCCCGGCCGCCGGACCGGCGGGGTTGCTGGACCCGACCGGCAACCTGGCGGGGCTGGAGGTCGAAGGCCTGCGGGCCGCGACCGGATGGGAGGCGGTGGGCAGCACGCTGCGGGGACGAAGCTGGGGGGTGCAGGAAGAGGAATGGGCAGAGCAGGTGCCACTGCCCATCACCGAGGCGCTGCTGGAGCGCTGGTTCGGGCCAATGTCGTCGTATCGCCGGCGCCTCGGCCCTGCTGCGACAGCAGCGGAACTGGCTGATCTCGAACAACGCTGGCGGCAGCGGCTCGGCAGTCGGGTCGAACAACCCCTGCTCCACCGGCGGATCACGGCGCGCCTAGAACGCGGAGTGGCCCAATAAAAAACCCCGCCGAAGCGGGGTGAAGGAATGAACTGGAAACGGTGAGGGAAAAGCTCCCAGACTCACCAGAGGCCACGGACGGGGCTGGGCTTGACGGGCTCCTTGTCGACGATCTGGTTGGCCTGGACGCAGGCGGGCAGGAACACGTACCAGGAGAGCAGAGAGGTGCACTGGGCGTCGCCCTTGCACTTGCCCTTGGCGCAGATGTTCTGCTTGCCGTCGTAGGTGTTGCAGGTGTCGGCCAGACGGAAGTCGACGGGCAGATTCTTCATGATGCCGGCAGAAGAGATCTTGCCATCGACGGCATCGAGAATGATCGCCGAACGGAGAGCCTGGACGGCGGTCTTCTTCATGCCCCAGTAGGGGAAGTAGCTGCGGGTCTGGTCCTGCAGGAACTTCACGCCGTCCTTGGAGTAGAGGAAGCGAGACACGCCGACAACGTCAACGTTGTAGTCCTTCTTCAGACCGGCCTGAACTTCCTTGGCGGACCAGCCAGAACGGGCAAGACCATCGGTCAAACCGCGGTCAGGGGCTTCGTAGGTGGGGGACTTGAGGAAGCTGGAGACATTGTCCTGGGTGGTGCTGTAGACGGCAGCACCGGAGTTCCAGCGGATGACATTGGTCTGGGCGCCGGCGGGGAGGGCGGCAGCGGCCACGAGGGAAGCGGCGAAAACGCCGGAAACAAGGCGCTTCTGCATGGGAGTGAGGAACACGTCAACCAAAAATTAGCTGCCCGGGCGAAAACCGCCAACTGTCTTCCGGTTGCTTTCAGGTCTCAGCGCGAGACTGAATCCTGGCGCACCAGCGGATCCTGCAGGGACGTCCATCCCCGGGGACAGGCCAGACGGCGGCCCTGCTCCTGGAACGGTCCGGCTGTGCCCTGGCCGCGGCAGGCCATGCCGCGAGGCATGTTCTCGAACAGCCGAACCTCGGCCAGGTAATGCTCGGCCTGGCGCCGGGGTCGCAGGCTGAGCCGAGCCCGGTCCTCGCTCACGGTCAGGTCCGTCTCGAAGGTGGGGGGAACCTCCATCCCCAGCACGTCGAAATAAGGGGTGAACCCCCCCCAGTAGTGGCGGGTGATCTCGCCACCCACGAACAGGGTCAGCAGGGAGGCCGCCTGCTGGCGCACCTCCAGCAGGGATTCGCGGGCCTCAAGCCGGGTGAAGGTGTCATCGCGGCCGACCCGGGCCAGGGGCGGGGGCAGGATCTGCAACCGGAGGAGACCACCCAGTCCGAGAAGTCCAAGGAGAAGAAGGAGTCCAACCCTGAAAGGTCTCGGCATCGGGTTCCGGCAGGCGTGCTGACGCTAGCGGTGGGTCCGGAACCTGGGTGCCTAGGCTCGGCCGCATCGCAGCCCGCAACCTCTTCCCTGCATGGCCCTCTCCATCGGTGACCCCGCCCCCGATTTCACGCTCCCTGACCAGTCAGGGGAGCCGGTGGCCCTGGCGGACCTCCGCGGCCAGCGGGTCGTTCTGTACTTCTATCCCAAGGACGACACGCCAGGCTGCACCAAGGAAGCCTGCAACTTTCGTGACCGCTGGGCAGCCTTTGAAGCCCATGGCATCCGGGTTCTTGGGGTGAGCAAGGACGGGGCCGCCAGCCATGGCAAGTTCGTGGCCAAGTACGACCTCCCGTTCACGCTGCTCACAGACGCCGAACCCTGCCCGGTGGCCACCGCCTATGAGAGCTACGGCCTCAAGAAGTTCATGGGCCGGGAATACATGGGCATGATGCGGCACACCTTCGTCATCGACGGCGAGGGCCGCCTGGAACGCATCTACACGAAAGTCAAGGCTGAGACCATGGCCGACGACATCCTCAAGGATCTCGGACTGGACTGAGCTGCGCCATGGCCTCCAGGGCCAGGGCAGGGGCCAGCCGCACCGCCAATCCCCGACGTTGCAGCAACGGCTCCAGGCACGGACCATCGCCGCCGGTGAGCCAGAGGCTCCACGGTGCTCGCTCGTCTGGGGATCTGGGGCGTTCGCTCCAGGCTCCGGCCACGGCCGAGGCCAGTCCCTCCACCACTCCCGTGCCCATGGCCTCCACCGTGGCCCGGGGCCAGGGGTCCGCCAACGCAGCGGCACTGCTCACCCACGCCTGGGGCAACAGCCGGGTGCCCTGATGCAAAGCCTGAAGCTGCAGCTGGGCACCGGCCAGGATCCGGCCCCCCACAAACCGTCCATTGCTGGCCACGAGGGTCAGGGTGAGGGCGGTGCCGGCATCCACCACCAGCACGGGTCCATCGCTGCGGGTCCAGGCGGACCAGGCCGCCAGGGCCCGGTCGATGCCGACGTGGTCGGGCAGGTCCAGCAGGGGGATGTGGCGGATGGTCAGCTGCCGCTGGCGCCAGGGGTCACGATCCGCCGACGGCGGCAGGGGGCCGACCGCGGCCCAGCCATCGGGCAGCGGCGGATCAGCGAGGGCCGGCCCGTCCCAGTGCCGCTGCAGCCGTGGACCGACACACTCCCCCCAGTGCCAGCGGCTGTTGCCGATCAGCAGCAGGCGGCGGAGGGGTTCAGATGCCGGCACCTTCCACCAGCGGGGAGGGCAGGTGGATGCCACATTCCTGCCGCCGTCCACCAAAGCGGCTGGAGCGGCCCTGGCCATCGTCAGGGGCACTGGAATGCCAGTCGCCGACCGAGGTGTAGCCCTGGTCGAACAGGGGATGCTGGGGCAGGTCGTGCTCCTGCAGGTAGTAGTACACATCGCGGCTGGTCCAACCCAGCAGCGGCCGCAGGCTCCAGCGTCCACGGATCTGCTCCAGGGGTCGCATGCCAGCCCGGTGGTCGGTCTGACGCGCCCTGACACCGCTGGCCCAGCAGGTCACACCGCCGGCATCCAGGGCCCTGTCCAGAGGTTCCACCTTCCGCAGACGGTGGTATGTCTCCTGGCTGAGGTCATCCTCCTGCTCCCACAGGCACCCGTAGAGGGCCTCCATGCGCGCCGGGCTCAGCTCGGGCAGCACCACCCGCAGATCGAGGCCGAGCAGATCAATGAGCTGCTCGGCATAGCGGTAGGTCTCGGCATGGAGATAACCGGTGTCAATCCAGTACACCGGCACCGGCGCCTCAAGCTCCGTCAGCAGATGCAGCAGCACCGCCGACTGGATGCCAAAACTGGTGGTGGCAGCAAAGCCGGCTCCGAACTGCTGCTGGCCCCAACGCAGCAACCCCTGGGCATCCAGATCGTTCGGGGGAGACAGCACCCCCTCCCGCCCATCGGCCCCCGGCTCGCTCCCGTCCACGCGTGCAGTCGAATGATGCTTCATCTTCCCTCCCAGCCTGCCGCATCGCGGCGGTGACCCCGAAAAGGCCATTAGGCTCATCCGGAGACGAGCGCACCCGTGTCAGCCCCGATCGTGATCGTGGGTGGTGGTTTCGGTGGACTCACCACGGCCCTGGAGCTTGCCCGCCAGCCGGACCATCCGCCCCTGCTGTTGGTGGAACCGGCCGAGCGGTTCGTTTTCTCCCCCCTGCTCTACGAAGTGCTCAGCGGTGAACTGCCGTCCTGGACGGTGGCCCCCCGCTACGACAGCCTGCTGCCGGCCCGCGGCATCGGCTGGCTGCAGGACCGGGTGACGGCCATCGATCCGCTGGCCCACACCATCTCAACGGGATCCGGCCAGCGGCTCGAATGGCAGCGGCTGGTGCTGGCCTGCGGCGCCGAGGACCACGACCACGGCATCCCCGGGGTCCGCGACCACGCCCTGTTCTTCCGCACGCTGGAGGACGCTGTGCGCCTGCGCCACCGGGTCGATGAGCTGCGGCAGAACCAGCGCCCCCTGCAGCGACTGGCGGTGGTGGGGGCCGGTCCCACCGGCGTTGAACTGGCCTGCAAGCTGGCCGATCTGCTGGCGGGCCGAGCGGTGGTGGAACTGCTGGAGGCCGGCTCCGAAGCCCTGGTGGGCTGTCGCGCCTTCAACCGCGACCGAGCCCTCGAAGCCCTGGCACGGCGGGATGTGCGCCTGCGCTGCGGCACCCGTGTGCGGCGGGTGACGGCCAGCGGGGTGGAACTGGAATGGACGGCTGCTGGACAGACCGTCACCGAGTCGCTGCCTCTCGATGCCCTGGTCTGGACGGCGGGCAGCCGGCCGCGGCCGTTGGGACTGGCGGTCGGCGATGACACCCGCGGCCGGCTGAGCTGCACGGCGACCCTGCAGGTGGAGGGCCACCCGGATGTCTTCGCCCTCGGGGATGGCGCCCGGGTGCCCCATGATCCCGAGCTGCCCTCCAGCGCCCAGGTGGCCATGCAGCAGGCGCAGCTGCTGGCGGCGAACCTGCGCCGGTCCCTGGTGGGCGACCCCCTCGAACCATTCCAGTGGAACGACCTGGGCGAGATGCTCAGCCTGGGGGTCGGCGAAGCCACCCTCACGGGCATGGGGCTCACCCTCGCCGGCCCGGCGGCCCAGACCCTGCGCCGGCTCACCTATCTCACCCGCCTGCCCGGCACCCTCCCCCTTCGGGCCGCCGCCGACTGGCTGGCCGACCGTGGCGCCTGCGCCGCTCGGCCATGACCCAACCCCGCGCCCTGCTGCTCGATGCCATGGGCACCCTCATCGGTCTGCGCCGCCCGGTCGGTGAGCTTTACGCAGAAGCCGCCGCCGACCATGGCCTGAATCTGGAGGCAGCCGATCTGGACCGGGCCTTCCGGGAGGCCTACCGCAGCGCTCCGCCGCTGGCCTTCCCCGGCACCGCCGCCGCCCACCTCGAACAGGCCGAACGCCACTGGTGGCAGCAGCGAATTGCCACCACCTTCGCCGGTGTGGGGGTGCCGCAGTTGCCGATGGGACTGGCGGCGGACCTCTTCGACCGTTTTGCCGATGCAGAGCCCTGGGGGGTGTATCCCGAGGTGCCGACGGCCCTCGACCGCTGGCGCATGCGGGGGTTGCGGCTGGTGGTGGTCAGCAACTTCGACCGCCGGCTGCACCGATTGCTGCAGCGGCTGGGGCTGCGCGATGCCCTCGACGGGGTGGTGGTGTCCTCCGAGGTGGGGGCCGCCAAACCCGATCCGGCGCCCCTCATGAGGGCCCTCGAGATGCTCGAGCTGCCGGCGGCTGAGGTGTGGCACATCGGTGATTCGGACGCCGATGAGGCCGCCGCCACCGCCGCGGGAATCCCCTGTCTGCGGCTCGAACGGCCAGGGGGCGTGCTGCTGCCGGCCCCCGTGGTCAACGCACCAGGGTCCGCAGACGCTCCTCCAGATCCCGGGCCGACCGGCTCCAGCTGAACTCCGCCGCCCTGGCCGGCCCCGCTGCCGCCAGCTGCAGCGCCAGCCCACGATCGGAGCGGAGCCGTCCCAGCGCCGACGCCATCTGGGCCACATCCCGGGGATCCAGCGGCAGGGCAGCCGCGCCCACCACCTCCGGCAGGGCTCCGGCGGTGGAGGCCAGCACCGGTGTCCCGCAGGCCATCGCCTCCAGGGCCGGCAGGCCGAATCCCTCCCAGAGACTGGGCATCACCAGAGCCAGGGCCCGGTTGAGCAACTGCAGCCGTTCCTCGTCCGACACCCAGGGGGTCCAGCGGCAGCGGTCGGCGATGCCCAGCTCCCGACTGAGCCGCTGGAGCCGGGGGGTGTAACGGCGGTCGTGGGGACCCACCAGATGCAGCGTCAGGTCGGCATCGGCCGCGGCCGCCAGGGCAAAGGCCCGCAGCAGGCGCGCCAGGTTCTTGTGGGGGTCGTGGCGCCCCAGCACCAGCAGCTCAGGGCCCCGCACCAACCCCAGGGGCCGCAGCAGGCCGGCGGCGAACCCGAGGCGCAGCACCGAAAGCCGGTCCAGGGGAACCCCGAGGCGTCCATGCACCTCTCGGGCGGTGGCCTCGGAATTGCAAAGCACATGCCGAGCGCGGTGCAGCACCAGGGGGACGTAGGCCAGGTGGTAGGCCAGCAGGGGCGTCAGCCGGGGGTAGCGGAGGGGCAGCAGATCATGGGCCAGCACCACCGAGGGAACGCCGGCCAGCAGCGGCGCCTCGGGCAGGGGCGACAGCAGCAGGGCAGCCCCGCTGCGGCGCCACAGGCCGGGCAGCGTCGCCTGGGTCCAGCGCAGGCGGCGGACGTGGCCGCGGCTGCCGGCATCGGGGGAGAGGCCAGGGGGCCAGACAGCCGGAACCAGGGCCGGGTCAAGGCTGGCGGCCAGGTCCCTCGCCACCACACCGATGCCGGTGGGACGGACACCCACGTAACTGCCGTTGAACAGGGCCAGGGGGGCAGCCACCGGCTCAACCCCGGGCCAGAGCGGCCAGCAGCGCCCTGGCGTAGCGGCGGGGACTGGCATAGGGCGCCAGGGCCTCGGCATCGGGCTGCCGTGCCGCCGCCCTCAGCAGATCGTCCCAGAGCAGGCCGATGGCCGCCGCCATCGCCTGCGGATCGTCGGGAGGACAGAAGTAAGCCCGATCAGCAGCCACCAGTTCGCGGAACACGGCCAGGTCACTCACCAGGGTGGGCAGCCCCTGCAGCTGGGCTTCAAGGATGGGCAGGGCGCCCCCCTCCATGAGCGGCACGTAGACCAGCGCATGGGCCTCGGCCAGCAGCGCCTGCTTGCGCTCGGCACTCACCCGCCCGTGGAACCTCAGGCGATGACCCTGCCGTTGCTCGATCTCGACCGCCCGGGCACGGATCTGATCGGCATAGCCCGAGGCCTCGTCGGCCTCGGCCCCGGCCACATCGAGTTCGATCACACCCCGGTGCACCAGGGACAGCCCTTCGAGCAGGCCGTGCAGGTTCTTTCGCGGCTCGAGGGAACCGATGCAGCAGAGCCGCAGGGGATCCCTCGGGCCCAGGGGGGGATCCTGCAGCCGCGGCTGCCCCTGTTCCGACACCGACGGCCGCACCACCCGCACCCGGGGGCTGCAGCGGGGTCGGTAGCGGCGAAGCCGCTCGGCGGTGCCTTCGCTGACAGCCAGCAGCAGATCACTGCAGGCAAGCGAATGGTCGAGGCGCCGCTGCCATTCATCGGCCTCCTCGCCGTGGTGTCGCGGGTAGTCGAGGGGAATGAGGTCGTGGATGACCGTGGCCAGCCGTTCTCCGGCCGGTGGCACGTAGAGGCTGGGGGAGAGGGCCACGGTCCAGCGGCCGGGGCGATGGCCGGCGCTGGCCACCACCGGCAGCGAAGCGATCACACTGTTGCCCAGGGCCCAGTAGGCCAGGGATGGGCGACGGGCCAGCCAGCGCCCCAGCCAGCGCCAGCAGCCGGATGGCAGGGCCAGGGCCAGGGCCAGCATCCCCCGGCTGAGGGGCAGCGGCACGAGTCGGTCAAGCGGCAGCAGCACCGCCTTGAGCCGGCGCACAAGGGGCTTGGGTGGCTTGGTCACACCGGTGGCGACGCCTCCCCCTGACTCGAGGGGGTCGCGCAGGGGGTCCAGGAACGACCGCCCGGGCACCGGCGGCATCAACGACAGCTGCAGCAGTGGATCCATGCCGGCCGAAGACGTGGCCTCGGCCTCCAGGCCGAGCATCAGCGCCTTCAGCACTTGAAAAATGCCCCGTCGTGAGCCGTTCTCAAGCTCAAAGGCCAGCAGCCGGATCTCGGTCATTCGGGCCGCAGGTGGCGGTGGGTGCGGCTCAGGGCCGGGTGCACAGCCGGATCGAGGCGCAACCGGTCCCCCCACCGCTGGATGAAGCGCTCGCGCCCCTGTTCGCGGCGGGGATCCCCGGCGCGGCTCAGCCCCTCGTCGTGCTGCAGCCAGGCGACGGGATCAAACACGACCGGACGACCGGCCTCCCGATAGCGCAGACAGAGATCGAGATCGTTGAACTCCACGGGGTAGCTCTCGTCGTAGCCGCCGACGGCCTCGAAATCGCTGCGCACCGTGAGCAGACAGGCACCGGTGAGCAGGGTACTGGCCCTCTGGGAGAGGGCTGTGCGGTCCAGCCGGTCCAGGGGCTCTCCGGCCCAGGGGTGGGAAGCCAGCCCCAGCAGGCCGCCCACCACACCGGCGTGCTGCACCCGGCCATCGGCAAACAGCAGCAGCGGGGCCACCAGGCCGCCCCCCTGGTGCTGCAGCAGAGCCGCCAGCTGCCGCAGCCAGTCGGGATCGGTCACCACCACGTCATCATTGAGAAAGAGCAGCAGATCGGCCCGGCTGCCCCGCGCCATGGCGTTGAGCTTGCGGGCGTAGTGGAAGCCCCCCTGGCGCAGCCCGCGGGTGTCCTCGACACGGGTCGGGAAGCCACTGGCCGCCAGGGCCAGGGCCTGGGGCTGACCCAGGTCATCCCCCACGTGCAGCAGCAGCCGGTCGGTGGGCCAGTTGGTGGCCGCGAAGCTGCGCAGCAGCCGGTTCACGGCGGTGCCCCCCGCGGAGAGGGGCGCCTGGATGGTGGGGATCAACACCTCCAGCGATGGGCAGTGGAAGCCTGGGCCGACCTGCACCTGCAGCAGTCCGGGCCTGGGGGCCAGGCCATAGGTGAGCCCCGGCCCCGGCGGAGGCAGGCGCCGGCGGCGATCCAGGGCTGCCGCCAGCAGGTCCGCAGCCCGGGGCGACGGACGGCGGACCAGGACCCAGGGCAGCTTGCGCATGGGAGTACCGCCGGCGGCCAGAACCGGCAGCAACCGGGACGGTGGGCTCACCCCATCGGCCTCCTCCACCGCGAGGGGCCACAGGTCACGGCCGAGCACCAGATGATCAGCGAGGTCAACATCGAGCTGCCAGAGCAGGGGATCCCAGTCCGGACGCAGCAGCGGCCGCCGGCCCCAGGGCCGGCACTCCAAGGCGTCTCCGACCCTGCCGCCGCCCAGCTCAGCCTGGGCCAGATCCAGCAGCAGCGCCGGCAGTCCACTCGGGAGCGGGCGAACGCCAGGGGCCAGCAGCAGCACCGCCGACCAGTCGAGGGCCAGCAGCTCGGTGAGGCCACCGCGGCCCCGAAGCCGGAGCCGCCTCCCCCGAGACCAGCGCAGCAGTTGCCACGGCCGGGGCCAGGGCCCGGCCTCGACCAGCAGCAGGCCCGGCGGGTCCAGCTGAGTCAGTGCCTGCAGGGCCAGGCGGCACCCCTCGGCCTGGTACCGACGCCAGAGGGCCTGCAGGGCCAGGGGAGGCAGATCTGCCCAGCGATGGTGACCGTCATTGATCCACCGCCGCCGCAGACGCGCCAGCGGATGGGCCGACCGCGGCGGGAAGTGCGGCACAGAAACGCATGTATCCGGGGTCACCCTGCCATGGGTGGCGGTCCCCCCGCCGCTGCCTCTGCCAGGGGAGCTGTGCCAGCATTGCGATGACAGCGTTCCAGGCCATGGCCCTGCAGCTCGGCGACACCGTCCCGAATTTCACCCAGGACTCCCAGCTGGGTCCCATCAATCTGTACGACTTCGCTGGCGACAGCTGGGTCGTGCTTTTCTCCCACCCCGCCGACTACACCCCGGTGTGCACCACCGAACTCGGCGAAGTGGCGAAGCTGCGCCCCGAGTGGGAGAAGCGCAATGTCAAGACCCTGGCCCTGAGCGTTGATCGTGCCGACAGCCACAAGGGCTGGATTGCCGACATCAACGACACCCAGTCAACGGTCGTCGACTATCCGATCCTGGCCGATGAGGATCGCAGCGTGAGCGATCTCTACGGAATGATTCACCCCAATTCCCTCAGCAACCTCACGGTGCGGTCGGTGTTCGTCATCGACCCGCAGAAGAAGCTGCGCCTGCAGATCACCTACCCCGCCAGCACCGGCCGCAACTTCGACGAGATCCTTCGGGTGATCGATTCCCTGCAGCTGACCGACCACCATCAAGTGGCCACGCCGGTCAACTGGAAGGACGGCGACGACTGCGTGGTGGTGCCGTCAATCCCCACGGAAGAGGCCCGCAGCCGCTTCCCGAAGGGCATCACTGAGGTGCGTCCGTACCTGCGTCTCACCCCACAGCCGAACCGCTGACTGCCGGCGCGGGAGCCCGCCCATGAGGGTCCTCGGCCTGATGAGCGGCACCAGCGCCGACGGCGTCGACGGGGTCCTGGTCGCGTTTCGGGGCCGGCCCCGGCGCCCCCGCTGGAGGATCCTGGCCTCGGCCCACGTGCCCTACCCCGAGGAGTTGCGGGCCGAGATCATTGCGGTGGGGCAGGGCAGTCCCCGCTCCGCCGCCGCCCTGCTCGAGCTGGCCGAGGCCATCACCGAGATCCAGGCCGCCTGCGCCCGCCGGGTGGACCCGGCAGCGTCGGCGCAGCTGGTGGGCTGCCACGGGCAGACCCTCTGGCATCGGCCGCCGGCCGGGGCCCGCAGGGGGGCCAGCTGGCAGATGCTGCACGGTCCATTGCTGGCCGAGCTGCTGGCCACGCCTGTGGTCTGCGACTTCCGGGGGGCCGACCTGGCCCGCGGTGGCCAGGGGGCCCCCCTTGTTCCCCTCTGTGATGGGGCCCTGCTGCCAGCCATCGGCGGATGGAGGGCCCTGCTGAACCTCGGCGGCATTGCCAACCTCACCCTCCTGCCCCCCCGCCAGGGGCCGGATCGGCTGGCCCCCATCCGCGGTTGGGACTGCGGGCCGGCCAACACTCTTCTTGATCTGGCGGTGCAGCGGTTCAGCCAGGGGCGCCTGAACTTCGACGCCGGCGGCTCCTGGGCAGCCCGCGGGCAGGTGGATGGGGAGGCGGTGGCGCGATGGCTGCAGGAGCCTTACCTGCAACAGAAGCCGCCCAAATCCACGGGCCGCGAACTGTTCGGCGCCGCCGACCTGGAGCGCCGCCTGCTGGAGCTCACCACGACCGATCCCGCCGATGGCCTCGCAACCCTGACGGCCTTCACCGCGGCGGTGGTGGCGGCTGATCTGGAGCGGGGACCAAGGCCGCTGGAGCTGCTGGTGGCGGGTGGCGGCTGCCGCAACGCGACCCTGATGGGGGAGTTGCGGCGGCGCTGCCGAGGGATGAGCGTGCGCCCCCTCGCTGAGCTGGGCATCGCCGATCTCGACCGGGAAGCCCTGGCCTTCGCCCTGCTGGCGTGGTGGCATTGGCGGGGGGTGGCCGCGGCCGACCCGGCCGTGACCGGCTGCCGACGGGCCGGCCGGCTGGGGGTGCTGATCAGGCCCTGAAGGAACCGCGCAGACGGATGCGTCGAGGGCGGCCCCGCAGGCGCCGGGCAGTGCCGGCCTGGGAACGCTCGAGGGAATCCCGCAGACTCTCCTGGGGCTGGCCGCTGCCCGCGGCAGCCAGACGCTGCTGCAGGCCCTGCTGAATCAGCACCCGGGCCAGGTTGCTCACCGTGCGGCAGTCGGCTTCGGCCGCGGTGGCCAGCTGCCCCAGCAGCTCTTCGGACAGCACCACCTGGATGCGGGGCGACTTGGGGCGGCCGCTGCTGGAGGTCTGACGGGTGGCCACAACGTGAGGGGGCTGGCGGTGGCCCCAGGCATTGGCCCGAAGCGACTGGCAGCGAATGGCAAAGCTCGCCACCAGTGTAGCCGCACTGTCATGGATACTATCCAGCACTATGCTGATGGCCTGGTCCGGGCCTGTGGCCCGGTCCGGAGCGCCGCTCTCCCCGCCATGCCCACTCCCGCGCCCAGCGACGACGTCCTCGTCTCCGCCGTCCTCAGCCCCTACCTGCTCACCCACCTGCACCACGTGCTGCAGCGGGCTGAATACGGCGCCCAGCGGGAAGGTCGGGCCTCCATGGCCCGCAACTACGCCCAGCTGCGCAGATTGCTTTGCAACGAAGCCCAGGCGCTTCCAGGGGGGGGCCACCCCGGCCGCCACGATCAGGCGGCCTGAATCGCGCCCTGAGACCCTGCGGCAGATTTGTTCTGATCAGATCTTCTGATCCCTCTCCCCCCTCCACAGGCAGACCCGGTTTTCCCCATCCCAGGGGGAGGTTTTCCCCAGGGCATTCCGGCCGGTCGGCCCGGCCGCGGCCTCCCTGGGGAATCAGCGGTTTCCACGGCGCCCCGGCTTGACGCCAGGGCCGGGCCGGGCCGGGCCACGACCATGGACATGAGCCGGCCCTGAAAACCGGCATCCCGACTGACGACCCGCTGCCGAGACTGTGGCGACGGGGTGGCGGACCGGACCCCGGCGCCCCTTTGACGATCCGCCCCAGGCGTGGCGAACTGGTGCGACCCAATCAGCTGCCCGTGATGCCGGCCCAGAGCTCAGCCCCGACGACCACCGCTTCGCTGGAGGCGGCCGTGGCCGAGCCCGTGATCAGTTTCCGGACCCCCCTGCCCCTGCCCCTGCACGCCGCGCTGGTGCGATTCATCGAGGACCACCCCCAGTGGGACCAGTACCGCCTGGTGCAGGCGGCCCTCAGCGGCTTCCTGCTGCAGCAGGGGATGGTGGAGCGGCAGCTCACCCGCCGTTACGTGGGGTCCATGTTCGGTCGTGCGGCCTGAGGGCTGCCTGACGGCAGCATTGCTGCAACAGTTGGAGCGAGACAACCCACTGCCATGAGCCTCCAGGACGCCCGTGCGCTCTACGACCACATCCGCGAGGATCACGACCTGACCAAAGACCTCTTCCGCCAGGCGCTGCAGGATCCCCAGGGGACTCTGCAGCGCCTCATGGCGATCGCCTGTGAACGGGGCCTGGAGGTCAATGCCGAGGACGTGCAGCACTTCCTCCAGGACGAAGCCCCGAACGGCGACGGCCAGTGGCTGCTCAAGGCGCGGGGCGGACTCTGACGGGAGGCGGTGATGACGGCAACGGCCGTCTGCCCCCCCCCTGGGCCCAGCTGAAGAACAACCAGTAGCTGACGATCGCCAGACCGGCCGCCACCACCAGGGCGGCCACCTGTTCGAGGCGCCTCTGCATCGGACCATGGGGTGGAACCCCACGAGTCTGCCCTCCCCCGCTGCCTGCCTTGGTAGGGTCCCGACTCCCATCCCCGGAGGGCAGCGGTGCTGCGCCTGGAGCGAGTCGGCAAGATCTACCCCAACGGCGAAGTCCTCCGGGATGTGACCTGGGAGGTGAAGGCCGGGGACCGCATCGGGCTGGTGGGGGTCAATGGGGCTGGCAAATCCACC
>CAZWFG010000038.1:0-14182 GCA_964632245.1 uncultured Synechococcus sp.
CGCCATCAGCCGTTGGCAGCGGGTGTTGCGCACGGCCATCAGTTCCCCGCTGCGCATCTCCACCAGCACGTCCCCACTGACCGTGGCCGAGGACCAGTCGCAGAGCAGCTTCACGTGGGCCCTGGGGGCCAGGCCCTGGCCCGGTCGATCGCTGGCGAAGATCAGCCCGGGCATGTCGTCGAACTGCTCCACCACCAGGCCCAGCTCCGCCAGCGCCGGCAGCAGCCGGGTGTCGCACCACTGCAGCAGCGCCTCTTCCTCCCTCGGGGCGGGCAGCAGTGCCTGGGTGAATGCCATCGTCACGACCCTTGTGTCTCCCCATTGAGACCCGCGGTGCCGTGCGGCCAACGTGCTGCACTGAAAAGCTTCGGCTGACCGTTAGGGTGGGTTGAGAGCGGTTCGGAGCCGGACTCCGGGACCATGGATCAGGATCTGTCCCTGCTGGTCGTGGATGACGACCCTGCCCTGGCCAGGTTTCTGACGCTTGAACTGGAATGTGAGGGCTATGCGGTCCGCCAAGCCCACGACGGCATCCAGGCCCTCACGATGATCCGTGAAGAGTGCCCCAGCCTGGTGCTGATGGACTGGGGTCTGCCGGACATGGATGGCCTGGCGGTCTGCCGACGGTTGCGCGAGACCGGTGTGCGGGTGCCTGTGATCATGCTCACCGGCCGGGACGAGGTGACCGACCGGGTCCAGGCCCTCGATGCCGGCGCCGACGACTACCTGATCAAGCCCTTTGCCCTCGAGGAACTGCTGGCCCGTTGTCGGGCTCTGCTCCGCCGCACGGCCGCCGAGACACCGGTGACCGAGACGCTGATCACCATCGGGGATCTGGTCATTGATCCCCGCAGCCGTGATGTGAGCCGCGGCGGCGTCCCCATTTCCCTGGCCGCCCGTGAGTACGACCTGCTGGTGTTTCTGGCGCGCCAGGCCGGCCGGGTGGTCTCCCGCGGCGAGATTCTTGAGAATGTCTGGGGGCCGAACTTCTTCGGTGATGGCAATGTACTGGATGTCTACATCCGATACCTCCGCCAGAAGATTGAGCAGCCCGAACGGCAGCAGTTGATCCATACCTACCGTGGTGTTGGTTATATGCTCAGGGCGAACGACGACGCCTGACGCCATCACCAGCGCCATTGCCATTGTTGAAGATGATCCTCGTCTGAGGTCTCTCCTAGGCCTGGTGTTGACCAGTGAGGGTTTTTCTGTGACCTCCTTTGTGGATGCTGAGACTGCATTGGCGGCCTGCCTTCTTCGGCCACCGTCCGTGCTGTTGCTGGATCAGATGTTGCCGGGAATGACAGGTCTTGAGCTGTTGGCTCGGTTGCGGTCCCACGGCCTGCAGTGCCCGGTGCTGATGATCACTGCGCTCCAGGATCCGGCCTTTGACCGGCTTGCGATTGAGGCCGGTGCCGATGCGGTTCTTGGCAAGCCATTTGACGTGGACCGTTTGCTCGCCTGGGTGTTGCAGCAACAACCTCAGGCCGGTTGAGCGATCCGCAGCGACAGCCGAAAACACAACCGACCCGTGTCGTCATTCACCGCGCTCAGCTCTCCCCCCATGCGTCGTGCCAACGAGCGGGCAATGGGCAGGCCTAGCCCGCTGCCTTCCGGACGGCCGTCCTGGCGATGGTGGTCCAGCTTGACGAAGCGCTCAAAGATCCGGCTCAGATCGGCTTCAGGTAACCCCGTCGATCCGGTGTGGACCAGCAACTGCAGCCAGGGTCCATCGTCGGCAACCGACAGCCTGGGTTCGGCCCCTCCGAAGCGCAGGGCGTTCTGCTGAAGCTCGCGCAACAGCTGCGTCATCTCCTCGGCAGTGCCCTGCACCTGAAGCGTGTCGTCGGGCAGGCGATCGATTGCCCTGAACCAGCGGCCCAGCAGGGGGGCGATGGCCATGGACTCTGGCGCAGCCGAGGCCGGCGACTGTTGCAGCTGCAGGCTGTTTAGCCAGCTGACACGCTCCAGCAGGCGGGCCATGCGATCCAGTTCGTGGTGGATGGCGGCGATGCGAGCCTCGGGGCCCGGCAGCTCGCGGGCCAGGCACTGCAGTTCAAGGCTGGCGATCGCCAGGGGGGTGCGCAGTTCGTGGGCCATGGCCTGGGCAAAGGCCCGTTCCTGTTCCAGCTGCTGCCGCAGCAGGTCCTCCTCCTGGCGTCGGGCCCGTTCGGCCTGCACCGCCAGGGTGATGTCCCGCAGGGTGAAGATCAGCTGGACGCTGTCACGGAAGCTCAGCCGCCGCCAGTGCAGCTCGAGCCAGTGGCGGTCTCCCGCGTGCTGCCGCTGCAGCTGGATCACCCCTTCCTCCCCCTCGGGGCCCGGGGGCAGGGGCAGCAGCGACCAGTCGCTGGCGGCATCCGCCGGGCGCCATGGGCCCAGCAGGTCCACCAAGGGCCGATCGACGAGGGTCACGCAGCTCTCGACGCCGCAGGAGCGGCTGAAGCTGCGGTTGGCCCAGCGCAGGCGACCATCCTCATGGGCGATGACAAGCCCGTCGGCCAGGCCATCCATCGCCATGTCGAGCCAGGCCAACGAGCGTTGCAGGCTCGCGACAAGACCCTGGGGTGGCTGATTCGTCTCGCTCACGGATGCGGCGGGTCGCCACTGGCCGCGACGGCGTGGGTGCCCTCCAGGGGGGTGAGGGTCGCCGCAAAGACCCAGTCGTCGCCACGGCGCTCGGCGGTGATGAAGTGCTCCGAGCGGATGCCTGTGCCGTCGCGACAGATGGTCTGCAGCACCAGCGGATGATCGAGCACCCGTGAGATGCCGTCGAGGCGGAAGCGGGCGAAGCCGGCATGGTGGCTGTCGCGGAAGGAATCGGGCAGGATCCGTTCCATGTGCTGCCCCAGCAGGTCGGATTCACACCAGCCGTAGACCCGGGTGAAGCAATCGTTGATGGCCAGCACCTCGCCCTGGTGGTCGACCAGCAGCCAGGGTCGGGTCTCGTCGCGGGGGATCAGGGCCATGGTCAGCGCAGGCAGGCCATGGGATGGCGGGGGGTGAGGCCCAGGGCCCGGGCGACGCCGGGATGGCACACCGAGCCATCGCTGGTGTTGAGCCCCGAAAGCAGTTCGGGCCGCTCGATCACCGCTTCCGCCAGGCCCCGCCCGGCGATGGTGACGATGTAAGGCAGGGTCACGCTCACCAGGGCTTCGGTGGAGGTGAAGGGCACGGCCCCTGGCATGTTACCGACGGCGTAATGCAACACGCCATGCTTCTCGACGACCGGTTGTGTGTGGGTCGTTTCCTGGCTCGTGGCGATGCAGCCCCCCTGATCGATGGCCACATCGACGATGACCGAGCGGGGTTTCATCCGCTGGACCAGGGCCTCGTCCACCAAGGTCGGGGCCCGTCCCCCCGGGGTCAGGACCGCCCCGATCAGCAGGTCAGCCGTCGGCACCAGCCGCTCGATCAGGCCACGGCTGCTCACCAGGCTCACCAGGCGGCCGCGGCGGTCGCTCTCCAGCTGGCGCAGTCGCTGGGGGGACCGGTCAAGCAGCATCACCTCGGCATCCATTGCCGCGGCGATGCGGGCGGCATTCCAACCCACCGTGCCTGCCCCCAGCACGACCACCCGGGCCGGACGCACGCCGGTGCATCCCCCCAGCAGCACCCCGCGGCCACCGTGGGGCCGTTCAAGCAGCATGGCCCCCACCTGGGTGGCGATGCGCCCGGCGATCTCGCTCATCGGCGCCAGCAATGGCAGGGCCCCGTTCTCCAGCTGCACCGTCTCGTAGGCGATCGAGGTGCAGCCGCTCTCCAGCAGGGCCCGCCCCACCTCGGGGTAGGCCGCGAGGTGCAGGTAGGTGAACAGCAATAGGTCGCGTCGCAGAAAGCGGAACTCCGATTCCTGCGGTTCCTTGACCTTGACGACCAGGTCGGTGCCCCAGGCCTGCTCGGCGCTGCCGATGCGGGCACCGGCATCGGCAAAGTCGTCATCGCTGATGCCGGCCCCGCTGCCGGCATCGGTCTCGACCCACACTTCCAGACCCATCAGGGTCAGTTCGCGCACCCCGTCCGGGGTGAGGGCCACCCGCTGTTCATCGCGCTTGATCTCACGCGGGATCCCGATGCTGGCGATGGAGGTGGTGGTGGCAGGGGCCATGGCAGCCGGGGCGCTGCCTCAAGACTGGCTGGCCGACGGCCGCGCTGCCACATTCCGCGATACCCGGCCGCCCGGGGCGCGTCTGATAAGGTTTCGCCAACATTTAAACATTCCTACGGTTTGCTCCAGATTCACTGGATTCTCAAGGCCCCTGCGCATGCGTCGCACCCTCCTCGGCGCCTGCGGCTCAGGCCCCTCGGGGTGATGGCCCTGGTGGCCGGCCTTGGGGGCGTCGGCCTCGGCCTGGGCTGGCAACTGCGGGACAGGGCCATGGCGGCCAGCCTCCGGCAGCGGGAGGCCTCCCTGCGTCAGCAGCGCCGGCAGCTGGATGAGCAGCTCCGCACCCTGCAGGCCTTCCGCAGCGAATACCTCCAGTTCCGCGGCACATTGCAGCGGCTGGGCACCGCTCCGCCCCGCCCGGGGCGCGGCGGCCCCCTGGCCTTCGGCCCCCTCACCCGTGAGCTGGCCCACTGGAATCGCCATGGCCACGGCAATCTGCGGACGATTCCCCTCGGCCCGCCGATCGTCGAGCCCTACAGCCTCAGCTCGGGTTTCGGCTACCGGACAGATCCCTTCTGGGGTGTGGGGTCCCGCCATGACGGCCTTGACCTGACGGCCCCGGTCGGCACCCCGATCGTGGCCGCCGGTGATGGCCGCGTGATCGGCTGTTCCGTCGAGGACGGTTACGGGCTGATGCTGGAGATTGCCCATGGGCCGAAGCTGCGCACCCGTTACGGGCACCTCGACAGCTGCCGGGTGGCCGCCGGCCAGGTCGTGCGCCGCGGTCAGCAGATTGCCACCGTCGGCAACAGTGGACGCAGCACCGGTCCCCACCTGCACTACGAGGTGCGGTTGCTCAACGAGCCCCTTGATCCCAGCCCGTTCCTGCGGGGCAATCCGCTAGCCGCCGGCCGCGATGGGCATCCGCCAGCCGCTGCCGAACGACTGCCCGGTTGACTTGAGCACCGGTGGCGCCTGCCGTCGCTTGAACTCGGAGCGCCGCAGCAGGCTCCACACCCGTTCCACCAAGGCTGGATCGCTGCCCTCGGCCAGCAGCTCTTCCGGGGTGGCGTGGGCTTCCACGAACCGGCGCAGCAGCGCATCGAGGATGGCGTAGTCGGGCAGCGAGTCGCTGTCCTTCTGGTCCGGTCGCAGCTCGGCACTGGGGGGTTTGTCGAGAATGGCGGCCCCGATCAGCGGACCCGTCGTGGGCAGCCCGCACCGCCGGCGGTCCTCCAGGGCGGCGTCGCTGTCGAGCCAGCGGGCCAGGGCATACACCTCGGTCTTGAACAGGTCGCCGATCACCGCCAGTCCGCCGTTCATGTCGCCGTAGAGGGTGCAGTAACCGACGGCCAGTTCTGATTTGTTGCCGGTCGCCAGCAGCAGGTGCCCCTCCTGGTTGGCCACGGCCATCAGCAGGGTTCCCCGCAGACGGGACTGCAGGTTTTCGGCGGTCACATCCCGGGGGGGGCCGCCCAGCACCGGCGTGAGGCTGGCGTCACAGCCGGCCATCAGCCCCGCGATCGGCACGGTGTCGGTGCGCACGCCCAGCCGCAGGGCCAGGGCCTCAGCATCGACCAGCGAGCCGCGGGAACTGTGGGGGGAGGGCAGCAGCAGCGCCCGCACCCGCTCCGCCCCCAGGGCCGCCACCGCCAGGCAGGCCACCAGGGCCGAGTCGATGCCGCCGCTCAGCCCCAGCAGGGCAGAGCGGAACCCGCACTTGCGGGCATAGTCCCGCAGGCCCAGCACCAGCACCTGCCACAGCTCCTGCAGGGGATCGGTGGCCAGGGGATCGACGGTGGCTGCGGCCGGGGGCGTGGCCGCTGGTGTGGACCAGACGCCCAGGGCTTCGCTGGCCCGGGGCAACTGCAGGGCCAGGCTGCCGTCGGCGTTGAGCACGAAGCTGCCACCGTCAAAGACCAGTTCGTCGTTGCCGCCCACCTGATTGAGGTAGACCACCGGCGTCCCGAGCCGCCGGGCCGCCGCCGCCGCCTGCTGGTGGCGCTGCCGGGGCTTGTCGCGGCCATAGGGTGATGCCGAGAGGTTGATCAGCAGGTCCACCCCGAACGGCACCAGCTCGCCGATGGGATCCACCGGCCCGCTGCGGCCACCGCCAGCCCCGGGTTCCACCCAGAGGTCTTCGCAGATCGTCAGCCCCAGCCGCAGGGGGGGGGCGTCAGGGGGCAGTCCCACCGCCAGGTCGAGCCAGCAGGGGGCCGTGCCCGGCTGGAAGTAGCGCCGCTCGTCGAACACGTCGTGGCTGGGCAGCAGCCGTTTTCGGGCGACGATGCGCCAGCCGCCGCCGCCCACCAGGGCGATGGCGTTGTGGCCGCCGCCGCCGGTGGTCTCACTCACCCCCAGCAGCAGTTGCAGATCGCTGGGCAGTTGCCCGGCCAGCACCTGCAGCTGCCGGTCGTGCTCCTGCTGCAGGGCAGGCCGCAGCAGCAGGTCCCGCGGTGGATAGCCCCACAGGGCCAGTTCGGGGGCCAGGGCCAGGCGGCAGCCGGCAGCGGCGGCCTGGCGGCACCGCTCGGCGATGGCGTCGCGGTTGCCGTGCAGATCCCCCACCAGTGGATTGGCCTGAATCAGTGCGATCCGCAGGGGGGAGGACAACCGTCAGCGGAGAAGCCATAGAGATTCTGCGCCATCAGCCGGGGCAGCAGTTCATCGGGCACCAGCTGTGGATCAGGATGGCGGCGGATGCTGGAACTGGCGGCCGCGGGGATGTGCAGGGGCAGCAGTTCGGGTCGGCCCCCCAGCTGCCGCAGCCGTTCGAGGGCCGCGGACCGCACCGGCCAGCCCTGGCGTGGGATGACCCCCAGCCGACAGCCCGGCAGCCAGGCTTCAAGGGCGGCCCAGCTGGGGATCTGCTCCAGCAGGTCACTGCCCACCACCAGCAGCCGGTCGTGGTGCGGAAAGCGGATCGCGGCCCGTTCGAGGCTGTCGCGCACCCGCCGGCTGCTGAGGTCCTGGCAGAGCTCCAGCCGCTGGGGGCCCACCTGCTGCTGCAGGTCCCGCACCACCGCCCCCAGCAGCGCTGCCCGCAGTTCAAGGGGAGCCCCATGCTGCTTGAAGGGATTGTCGCTGGCCCAGGTGGCCACCAGCGGAAACAGGCCCGTGAGCCCCTCCAGCACCGCCCGGTGGCCCACGGTGGGCGGGTCGGCGCTGGTGCCGAACAGGGCGACGGTGGCGGTCATGGCAGACCAGCTTCGGTCGAGGCGGGTCGGGAACCGGCGAGCCAGTGCCGTGCTGAGGGGTTGTCGCGCAGCAACCGCCGCCGCAGGCTGGCCGGCCGCATCGGGCCCTGGCGGGCCCCGAGCAGCAGCTGCCGGGCGGTTTCGCGGCCGGTGAGCCGGCTGCCCTGCACCGCCAGGGCCGCCTGGGCCAGGGCCACGGGGGCGGCGGGCACCAGGCTCAGGCCGGCACTGGCGGGGGCGAGCAGCAGCAGCAGCTGCTTGACCCCCCCTAGCAGGGCCTGCAGCCCCAGCTGACTGCCGCTGATCCAGGCCCCGTTCGTGCCGATGCGCCGCAGCAGCCGGCGGCGTTCGCGGGGGCCGAGGGCAATGCCGTAGAGCCGGCACAGCTGGTTGACCAGGGCCGCATCGGCGGCGGCGCTGCCGGCCAGATCCAGCCATCCCAGCGGGCTGGCCGCCAGTCCGGCGGCCTTAAGGGCCGCCCACTGGCCGATCAGGCGCCGGGCAGCCCCCTGCCGCAGGCTGAGGCGCAGATCCAGCAGACGGGCCGCCACGGCGTCGGCCTGGTCAAGGGTGTTGAGGCACAGCAGCAGCTCCCCCTGTTGCTCCAGCAGGCGGCCCAGGTGCTGCTGCAGATCCTCCAGCTGGGGCGGGCCGGCCACGCTGCGCACCCGCCCATCCGCCTGCAGCTGCGGTCGGTGGGGGGCGGCCGCGGTCCAGATCAGGGTGGGGTCGGGCAGCAGGTGGGCCAGCCGCCGTCTCAGGGATCGTTCCAGGTCGAGCCGGTCGGCGGCCGAGCGGCGATCGGCCCCGTTGACCACCAGCAGGAACGGCTTGCCCCGGTGGCGCAGCTGCTCCACCGCCGCCAGTTCAGGGGTGGTGAGGTCACCGTCGAGCACCAGCAGCACCAGGTCGGCCCCGGAGGCCAGCTGTCGGGCCAGGGCGGCGCGACGGCCCCCATCCACTTCGTCCAGGCCAGGGGTGTCCACCAGTTGCACCGCCGCCAGCTGCCGGAGGGGCAGGGTCCAGGTGGCCTCCTGCGCCACCCGGGTGGAACCGTGCACCGCGTCGGTGCGAAAGCGGGCTTCCCCCAGCAGGGCATTGAGCAGGCTGCTCTTGCCCACCCCGACCCGGCCCAGCACCACCAGCCGCAGGATGCCGTCACCGAGCCGCTGCAGCTGGTGGTCGAAGCCCTCTAGGGCCTCCGCCACGGCGGCCTGCTCGCGCAGGCTCGGTCGCAGGCTGCTGCGCCAGTTCTGCAGGGCAGCGGCCATGGCCTGGCGACGGCCCCGGGTCATGGCCGCCGCGGACGCCACCAACCCGCCAGCACCGCCAGCACCGCATCGGCCCCCACCAGGCCGACGAAGGCGCCGAACTCGTCGACGACCACCCGCACCGAATCGTTGCGGCGGCGGAAACAGGTAAGCAGCCGGTCGGCCCGGATCATTTCGGGCACGTAGTCGACCGGTTCCGACAGGCTGGCCACGGTCGCCTGGCCCCGTCCCTGCACCAGGGCTGTGAGCAGGTTGTCGCGGCTGGCCACCCCCAGCACCTCGTCCACCTCCTGGCCCAGCACCACCCACCAGGGGGAATCGCTGCTCAGCAGCGTGTCGCGCAGATCATCAAGGCGGGCGGCACCGCTGAGGCTGGGGGCCGAGACCCGCGGCAGCATCAGGTCGCGGGCGGTGAGGTCGTTGAGCTGGAACACCTTGGCGATCATGGCGGCCTCGTCGGCCTCGATCTGACCTTTCTGGGAGCCGAGCCGGGCCAGCAGGCGGATCTCCTCCTCATCGGTGGTGAGTTCGCTTTCTTCGGTGATGGCCGGCATCACCCGTTCGAGGGGAAGGATCAGCGGGGTGCAGAGACGGGTGAGCAGAATGATTGCCGGGGCTGACATCAGCGACAGGGAGGGGGCCATGCGGGTGCCCAGGGCCTTGGGCATGATTTCGCCCACAAGGATCACCACCAGGGTGAGGCCGAGGTTGAAGCCCGTGAGGGCCGATTTGCCGAGGTCATGGCGGCTGAAGACCGCTGCCGCCACGCCGCCGAGCATCAGGCTGCCGAAGATCTGAAAGACGTTGCTCGAGATCACCAGCACCGCCAGGGAACGGCCGAGGCGGTTCTTGAGCGACTGCAGCTTGAGGGCGCCGGGCACCGATTTCGCCACCATGTCGTGCACCCGCAGCGGATTGACGCTGAGCAGGGCCGCCTCAATGGCAGCAGGGAGGGCTGAACCGGCCAGAACCACCAGCACGAGTCCGGCCAGGACGAGGAAATCGCTCACAGAGTCCCGGACGGGAGCCGAAACTGACACACTCAATTAAACCGCCTCCGGGTGGCCACGACAGAGCCCGTGCCGATCTCGTACGACCACCGCCGCCGCCGTTTTCTTGAAGCTCTGGGGGGCCTGGCGGCCATCATCCCCGCGGCGGTGCCCCAGCGGCACCACGCCGACGTCGAGTTCCCGTTCCGTCAGGACAGTGATTTCTGGTACCTGACGGGTTGTGATGAGCCCGGTGCCGTGGCGCTGCTGCTGCCCCACCGTCCCGAGACGCCGTTCGTGCTGTTCGTGCCGGCCAAGGACCCCATGGCCGAGGTCTGGGATGGGTTCCGCTGGGGCACGGAAGGGGCCGTGCGGCAGTTCGGCGCCGACCTCGCCCATCCCCTCGACGAGCTGGAGTCGCTGCTGCCCGATTACCTGCAGGGGGCCGAGGGGATCTGCTTCCGGGTCGGCCGCCATCCCCACCTCGAACCGCTGGTGCTGCGCCTCTGGGCTGATCAGCTCGATCGGGCCCCCCGGCGCGGTGGCGGCGCCGACCGGTTGGTGGCCCCCTGCCCGCTGCTGCATGCGATGCGTCTGGTCAAGGATCCGGCCGAGCTGGACCGGCTGCGGCTGGCGGCGGCCATCAGCGCCGCTGCCCACGAACGGGTGCGAGCCATGGTGCGGCCCGGCCTCAACGAGGCCGAAGTGCGCGCCGAACTCGAGCACCACTTTCTGGCCAGCGGCACCCGTGGTTTTGCTTACCCCTCGATCGTCGCGGGCGGCGACAACGCCTGCATCCTGCATTACACGGCCAACAACGCCCCCCTGCGGGATGGCGATCTGCTGCTGATCGATGCCGGCTGCAGCCTTGAGGACCACTACAACGGCGACATCACCCGCACGTTTCCGGTCAATGGCCGTTTCAGCGGGGAGCAGCGGGACCTCTACGACCTGGTGCTGGCGGCGCAGCTGGCGGCCATCGCTGCGGTGCGGCCGGGGGGCACCGCCGAAGAAGTGCACGCCACCGCCGTGCGGGTGCTGGTGGAGGGGCTGCTGGACCTGGGGCTGCTGACGGGCAGTGTCGACGGCATCATCGAGCAGGGGGCTTACCGGCATCTGTACATGCACCGCACCGGCCACTGGCTCGGACTGGATGTGCACGACGTCGGCGCCTACCGGCTGGGGGAACATCCCGTGGCCCTGCAGCCGGGCATGGTGCTCACCGTCGAGCCGGGTGTGTATGTGAGTGACCGGCTGCCGGTGCCCGACGGTCAGCCCGCCATCGACGACCGCTGGAAGGGCATCGGCATCCGCATCGAAGACGATGTGGCCGTCACCCACGACGGTGCCGAGGTGCTCACCGCGGCGGCCCTCAAGCAGGCGGAGGCCATGGAGCGCAACCGCTGAGGGCGGCGGCCAGGGCGGTGGGGTCGAGGTCGTTGACGCTGGTGAGCACCAGGTCGGCTCCGGCGGCCCGCAGCCGGTCGCCGTACCCCCCCGCCGGTCCCTCGGCCCCCCGGTGGGGCGGCAGCACGCCGATGGCCCGCAGGCACCGCCCGGGCTCGGCCCTGCGGGCCTGAACGACCGTGAGCACATCGGCCACGGTGTCGCCCACGTAGGCCAGCGGCAGGGGGCCATGGGGTCCCTCCAGCTGCGCCGCCAGCCGCAGAAGGCCCGTCGGGTCAGGCTTGTCTGGCGCATCGCCCATGGCGATCAGGGGGGGCGACTCCAGGCCGAGGCGGGCCTCGAGCACGAAACGGGCCGATGGCGGTTCGGCGCCGCTCACAAAACCCCAGGCCAGCCCCGCAGCGCTCAGCCCGGCGAAGAAGTCGTGCTGCACCAGCAGGGGTTCGCCACCGATGAAGCCCTGCCACTGGCCGGGGTCCCCGTCGGGATCACCGCCGAAGTAGAAGCCGTTGAACACCTCCACCACCGCCGCAAAGGTCGGCAGCGGCTCGACGCCGCTGCGGCGCAGCAGTTCGCGGGAGGCCTCCCAGTCGTTGTTCCAGCAGCCTTCGGCCTTGAGGCTGTCGATGGTGTCGAGGTCGGGCCAGGGGCCGCCGAAGTGCTGCACCGTCGCCGCGATGGCGCGCCGGTAGCTGCCCCCCACATCGCGGATGACACCGTCGATGTCGAACAGCAGCAGGGCCGTGGGGGCAGCGGTCATGGGGCAGGGGCGGCGGCGGCGTTGGTGATGGCATCAGCCTGGGCATCGGCCAGAAACACCGCGGCGGCCTCGTCGGTGGCGGCGCAGGCGAAGAGCCGATCGGCCAGGGCCGGGGCGAGGGTGAAACTGTCGATCCCGACGCCGGCCAGGGCCACGAGGTCGTGGGGCTGGCGCAGGCTCGCCACCAGCAGCCGCAGGGAGGAGCCCAGACCGTCGAGGCAGCGCTGCATGGCGGTCAGTTCTGCCAGGCCATCGCGCCCCTGGTCCTGGATGCGGCCCAGGTACGGGGCGATGTCGGTGGCCCCCAGGGCTGCGGCGATCAGCACCTGGGGGGCTTCGTAAGCGGCGGTGAAGGTCACCGGCACCCCGGCAGCCACCAGCCGCCGGCCGGCGTCGGCGCCGGCCCGGTCGATGGGCAGCTTCACGCGCACGAGGCCCGGATCAAGGGCCGCCAGCCGCTGGCCGCAGTCGAGCAGGCTGCCGGCCTCGGCCCCCCAGGCCTGCAGATGCAGTTCCTGGCAGCCCAGGTCGCGGGCGAGGCGGCAGAGATCAGCCAGGGCCCCGAACTGACAGGGCACACCGGCCTGCCGCAGCAGGGTGGGGTTGGTGGTCACCCCGCGGAAGAGGCCGCTGGCCAGCCAGGTCTGCCAGGCGGGGGCTGCAGCGGAATCGAGCAGCAACCGCAGGGCCATGGGGCAGAAAAGGCGGCTGGTAGGTTAGTCGTTTGCCTGCCATGCCAGGCTGAACCCCTTGCCCCAGAGTCCTGCCGAGACGAGCCCTGTGACCGAGACCGCCGCCGTCGATTCCGACATCCTTGACACCGACGCCGGCGAGACCGCCGGAGCCGCACCGGCCCCCCGCCCCACGGGCATGAAGAGCGCCAGTGCCGTGCTGGCCACCGCCACCATCGATGCCGACGGTGTGCCCTCGGGTTACACCCCCAAGGCCGATGAGGGCCGTTTTCTGCTCAAGATCCTCTGGCTGCCCGACAACGTCGCCCTGGCGGTCGACCAGATCGTCGGCGGCGGCCCCAGCCCCCTCACCGCCTACTTCTTCTGGCCCCGGGAGGATGCCTGGGAAACCCTCAAGGGGGTGCTGGAGGCCAAGAGCTGGATCACCGAGAACGAGCGGGTCGAGATCCTCAACAAGGCCACCGAGGTGATCAATTTCTGGCAGGAGGAAGGCAAGGGCAAGAGCCTGGATGAGGCCAAGCTCAAGTTCCCCGAGGTCACCTTCTGCGGGACCGCCTGAGGGCAGGGGGCCCCAGAGGTTCCCCAGAACCAGAAAGCCCCGGACCCCGAAAGGGGCCCGGGGCTTTCATCTGCTGCCAAGGGCAGGGTCAGCCGTTGGCCTTGGTGGCCTGGAGCCTGGCCCGGGCCTTGAGCAGCTCCTGCTGGGCCAGCAGCTTCTCGGTGCTGCTGGGCTGCCCCTCGAAGCCAGCGGCCTTCTGCTGGGCGGTGTCCAGCTGACGCTGAGCTTCGTTGGGGTCGATGGCCGTGCCGGCCACGGCACCGTTGACAAGAACACTGATCTCGTCGGCTTCCACTTCGGCGAAACCGCCCATGAGGGCGATGGCCGACCAGCGGTTGCCTTCGCGCAGGCGCAGCACGCCCACGTCAAGGGCCGTGAGCAGCGAGACGTGGCCGGGGAGCACCCCGAGCTGGCCGGTGGTGCTGGGCAGGATCACTTCGTCGGCGGGACCGTCGAAGACGCTCTGGTCGGGGCAGAGCACCCGCAGGGTGAGGGGCATGGTGTTAGGGGCTCAGGGACTGGGGCGGGGGATCAGCCCTTGGCCTGGGAACGGATCTTCTCGGCCTTGGCCTTCACCTGGTCGATGCTGCCGACCAGGTAAAAGGCCTGCTCCGGCAGATCATCCAGTTCACCGGCGAGGATCTGCTGGAAGCCCTTGATGGTGTCGGCCAGCTTCACGTATTCGCCAGACTGGCCGGTGAAGACCTCCGCCACGAAGAAGGGCTGGGAGAGGAACTTCTCAATCTTGCGGGCACGGTCGACGGTGCGGCGGTCGTCTTCCGACAGTTCATCGAGGCCGAGGATGGCGATGATGTCCTGCAGTTCCTTGTAGCGCTGGAGGGTCGACTGAACGGCCCGGGCGGTGCGGTAGTGCTCGTCGCCGACCACCGCCGGCTGCAGCATGGTGCTGGTGGAATCCAGCGGATCGACGGCGGGATAGATGCCCTTGGAGGCGAGACCGCGGCTGAGCACCGTGGTGGCGTCGAGGTGGGCGAAGGTGGTGGCCGGCGCAGGGTCGGTCAGGTCGTCTGCAGGCACGTAGACGGCCTGGATTGAGGTGATCGATCCCTCGAGGGTGGAAGTGATGCGCTCTTGCAGTTCACCCACATCGGTGCCGAGGGTGGGCTGATAGCCCACGGCCGAAGGCATGCGGCCCAGCAGGGCGGACACCTCGGAGCCGGCCTGCACGAAGCGGAAGA
>CAZWFG010000039.1:0-14147 GCA_964632245.1 uncultured Synechococcus sp.
AGGAGCACATCCTGCTGGCCAAACAGGTGGGCGTTCCCGCCTTGGTGGTGTTCCTCAACAAGAAGGACATGGTCGACGACGAGGAGCTGCTGGAGCTCGTCGAACTTGAGATGCGTGAACTGCTCAGCAAGTACGACTTCCCCGGCGACGACATTCCGGTGGTTGCTGGCTCTGCCCTCAAAGCCCTGGAATTCATCCAAGGCGGTGGCAAGGCCGAGCGCGGTGCCAACGAATGGGTCGACAAGATCCTTGACCTGATGGATGCTGTCGACACCGCGATCCCCGAGCCTGAGCGCGAGATCGACAAGCCATTCCTCATGGCGGTGGAAGATGTCTTCTCGATCACCGGTCGGGGCACAGTGGCGACGGGCAGGATTGAGCGTGGCAAGGTCAAGGTCGGTGAAACCGTCCAGATCGTGGGCATCAAGGACACCCGCGAGACCACCGTCACCGGCGTTGAAATGTTCCGGAAGCTCCTTGACGAAGGCATGGCTGGTGACAACGTCGGCCTGCTGCTGCGGGGCGTGCAGAAGGAAGACATCGAGCGGGGCATGGTGCTGGTGAAGCCCAAGTCGATCACCCCGCACACCAAGTTCGAGGGCGAGGTCTATGTGCTGAGCAAAGACGAAGGAGGTCGCCACACCCCCTTCTTCAAGGGATATCGTCCCCAGTTCTACATCCGCACAACTGACGTGACGGGTCAGATCACCCTCTTCACCGCTGATGACGGTTCCGAGCCCGAAATGGTTCTGCCCGGCGATCGCATCAAGATGACAGCCGAACTGATTTGTCCTGTCGCCATCGAACAAGGCATGCGCTTCGCCATTCGCGAAGGTGGCCGAACCATCGGTGCCGGCGTGGTCTCCAAGATCATCGAGTGACGACCTGCGGCAGCCCGTCCGGCTGCCGCTCAACATTGCCGGTGGCCCATTCCGGGCCACCGACTTTCCCCGCACCTTGACAACCCAACGTTGACGCCAAGTCGTCCAACGATCCTTTTTATTACAGAAGTTCATGGCTGCCACCATTTCCCAGCAGAAGATCCGCATCCGCCTCAAGGCATTTGATCGCCGCATGCTTGATCTCTCCTGCGACAAAATCATTGATACCGCCGATCACACAGCCGCAACGGCCATCGGCCCCATCCCCCTGCCGACGAAGCGCAAGATTTATTGCGTCTTGCGCTCGCCCCACGTGGACAAAGATTCCCGCGAACATTTCGAAACACGCACCCACCGCCGCATCATCGATATTTACAATCCCTCGTCGAAAACCATCGACGCTCTGATGAAGCTTGATCTGCCGAGCGGCGTCGACATCGAAGTCAAGCTCTGAATCAGGTCTGCACGTCGTGACGCCGCTCCAAAGCAACGGCACCCGCAGCCCACGCTGGAGCGGCCACGCTTCTAGGATGAGATGGAAGCTTCTCTCGCCATGACGGACCTGGCCATGCGGGAGTTACCTCTCTTCCCCCTGCCGGATGTGGTGCTCTTTCCGCAGGAAGTGCTTCCTTTGCACATTTTTGAGCACCGCTATCGCATGATGCTGCGGACAGTCTTGGAGGGAGATCGCCGCTTTGGTGTTGTCCGCTGGGACCCGGAGACCAAAAGCATGGCCACCATCGGCTGTTGCGCTGAAATTTTGCAGCATCAAACACAAGAGGATGATCGCAGCAACATCGTGACCCTTGGGCAACAACGCTTCAGGGTGCTTAATATCACGAGGCAAACGCCATTTATGGTCGGTCTGGTGAGTTGGATCGAAGACGAACCTGTTAACGACGACCTGGATGAACTTGCTGCGCAGGTTCGAAAGGCTTTGCACGATGTTGTGGATCTGTCCGGAAAACTACTGGGGAACCCATCGGCATTGCCAGACGACCTACCCGATCTGCCCAGGGAACTCTCGTTCTGGATCGGTGGTCACCTGGGCGGTCCCGTGGCAGATCAGCAGCAACTGCTTCTTGAGATGACTTCCACCGCAGATCGCCTGCAGCGGGAATTCGAACTGCTTGACCACACCCGTCGTCAACTGGCGGCTCGTACGGTTCTGCAGGACACCCTCCGGGATCTGGGCGACGGATGACCCCTCCGCAGCTTCTCAGCGCCCTGATTGCGGTCGCCATCCTGGCGGTGCTGGGAATCGTTCTTGGGCTCTGGTTCTGGTATCGAGCTCCCCGCCGTTTTCGCGGAGGCACGAGCGTCGCTGCCGCCTACGACGACTGGACCCGTGACGGACTGCTGGAAGACCTCTGGGGTGAGCACATCCACCTCGGCCATTACGGCCGCCCGGCAGGCAGTCGGGATTTCCGGCAGGCCAAGGCTGATTTTGTGAGGATGCTGGCCCTCTGGGGGGGCCTGGACCAGTTAGGCCCTGGGTCCACCGTTCTCGATGTGGGCTGCGGCATCGGCGGCAGCAGCCGACTGCTGGCCCGGGAGTTCGGGCTCCGGGTGATCGGCATCAGCATCAGTCCCGGCCAGATCGAACGCGCCCGATCCCTGACCCCACAAGACCTGGACTGCCGTTTCCAGGTGATGGATGCTCTGGCCCTTGACTTGCCAGACGGCAGTGTCGATGCCGTCTGGACCGTCGAAGCCGCCCCCCACATCGCCGACAAGCAGCGATTTGCGGATGAACTCCTGCGGGTGCTGCGCCCGGGAGGTCGTCTGGTCGCCGCCGACTGGAACCGTCGCGACGACCATGGACGTCCCTACTCCTCGCTGGAGGCCTGGGTGCTGGAGCAGCTGCAGGTGCAGTGGGCCCACCCCCCCTTCGCCAGCATCCGTGAGGTGTGTCGTGATCTTGCCCGCGCTGATGCCGCGGGCGGCGCTCCCGCCAACCCTGAGTGGGCTGACTGGAGCGTCGAGACCCTGCCCTCCTGGCCTGATTCGGTCCTGGAAGGTGTGCGCCGTCCCATGGCCGTGCTGCGCCACGGCCCGAGGGGCATCCTGAAAGCCCTGCGGGAAGTGCCGACCATCCTGCTGATGTGGTGGGCCTTCGGCACAGGTCTGATGCAGTTCGGGGTCTTCAGGCTGCAGCGTGATGGTGGCGACCGTGACGGCCTGGGCCGTCAGGTCTGATCGTCGGCGACCCGATCCTGCCGGGTTCCGTCCTCGATCGGATAGCTGCCGAAGCAGACGAGTCGCTCGCACAGGGGGGCCAGGACCTTGAGCGCATCGTTCAGGGCATCGGGCTGGCCTTCGGTCTCGAGATCGACGAAAAACACATACTCGCCGAGTTCCCTCTTGGAGGGCCGCGACTCGATCCGACTCATGTTCAGATCCCGGTCCGCGAAGCACTGCAGGGCCCGGACGAGGCCCCCAGGAGCATTGCTGTGCAGCGAAAACGCCAGGCTGGTGGCCTGACCAACGCCCCCCCCCGCCGCGCCTCCCCCCCTGGACAGACGCCGCAGCAACAGAAAACGGGTGCAGTTGCCCGGCTGGTCATTGATCGGATAAGCCCTCTCCGGCAATCCATGCTCCTGCCCTGCCTGACGGGAGGCGATCGCCGCACGGAAGCGGGATCCCCGCACCATCCGGGCGGCCTCGGCGGTGGAACTGGTGCTGAGCTGCAGGGCCGCCGGCAGGTGTTGCTGCAACCAGAGGCTGCACTGCCCCAGGGCCTGGGGATGGGACAGCACCTCGCTGATCTGGTCCAGATCTCCCTCCGAGAGCAGGGCATGGCGGATGGGAAGGATCAGGGCTCTCTCGATGCCAAGGGGCTCGGCACCGGCAAGACCCGACTCCCAGAGGACGTCGAGACAGGTGGTGACCCCCCCCTCGACGGAATTTTCGACCGGCACGACCGCGGCATCACAGCGGCCCTCCTGGAGCGCCTGAATGACGTTGCGGATGCCCACCTGAGGTTGCAGGGTCACCTCGGGTGCACCGAGCAGCAGGGCCAGCCGGCGGCTGGCCTGTTCGCCATAGGTCCCGGCGGGGCCGAGGAAGGCGATGGTCTGGGGGAGTGGAAGTGTCATACGGGATAGGATCGTCGAAAAGACCTGCATCGGCCAATGCCCCTGGCCTTCAGCGCCGTGCAGAACCTTGATCTGCCCGTGCACCGGTCATCGGAACGCCTGGCGGACTACCTCACGGATGAACGTCGGGTTGTTGGATCCCTGCTCAGCCCTGAGCAGCTCACCGCCCTCGGGCCTGGCCGATACCGCTATGCGGTGACACCACTGCAGTTGTTCCAGCTGAAGATCGAGCCACTGGTGGAACTGAGGGTGGATCGGGAGCCTGGGCGGTTGGAGCTGCGTTCCACAGACTGCGAACTGCAAGGGGTGCCGGGGATTGAGGACGACTTCGACCTGCGGCTGGGGTCCTGGCTTGAGGTGGCCGGCAATGGTCTGCGGGGAAGCGCAGAGCTGCAGGTGAGCGTCAGCCGACCCGCCGTGCTGCGGCTGATTCCCGCCAGGGTGCTGGAAGCCACCGGCGAATCCCTGCTGAACGGCATCCTGCTCTCGATCAAGGGCCGTGTGGGCCAGCAGCTGGTGCGCGACTTTCATCAGTGGTGCGAGGACCCCTGCGGTGATCAGCCCCCTGCCGCCATGAGCTGAGAAAACTGAGGCGATGGAGCGGGCAGGGTCCATGCTCGGCCAGGGCCCGGCGATGGCGTTCGGTGCCATAGCCCTTGTGGGCCGCCAGGCCATAGGCCGGCCAGCGCCTGTCAAGCCGGATCATCAGCGCATCCCTGGCCTGCTTGGCCACGATGCTGGCAGCGGCAATGGCCCCGTCGAGCTGATCTCCACGCACGAGACAGGTCTGGGGGCCTGTCCACAGCCGCAGGGGCAGCACGCCATCCACCCGGACGGGCGGTACGGGTTGCGCCAAACGCTGCAGGGCCCGAAGCATCGCCAGTTCGGTCGCTGCACGGATGCCGTGGGCATCGATCTCGCGGGCTGAGGCCTGCCCCAACCCCCACCCCAGGGCAGCAGTCTGGATGAGTGGCAGCAGGTGTTGGCGGCGTCGGGCCGTGAGCTTCTTGCTGTCGGTGACCCCAAGAGACGTCAACTCGCTCGCTGCGGCCCCGTCGAGCACCACAGCAGCAGCGAAAACCGGACCAAACAGACAGCCGCGCCCCACCTCATCGACTCCTGCCCAGGAATCCTCCAGTCCCAAGGTCTCAGCTGGCGGATGAGCGGCGGCGGCGGCGGCGGCCCGGGCCGGTCTCCTCAGGTTCGGGCTCGGCGGGTTCGGGCTCGACCTCCGGCTCGGGTTCGGGGCCGTCTGCCACGGTGACGGTCTCGACCAGCACGGAGGTGTCGAATTCCGTCTGGGTGTCAAAGATTTCCAGGGGGGTGATGGCCACCATCGGCAGCGGCTCAGGACTGCCGTCATCACCACGGCCGGAGCTGGAGCCGTTCTGACGCCCTTCACCGCCCCGCCCCCGGCGGCGGCGGCGGCCACCGGAGGAGGTGAGCTCCTGGCGGGCCTCCTCCAGCAGCTCCGCCGATTCCATCCCGGGGCGGACAACACGAACGATCACGTTGTTGCGATCAGCCGGTGGCGGATCGGCCAGCAGAGCCGGGCTGAGCCCCATCCAGCCGTAAACGAGCTCCTGGGTGTCATCCATGGGCACCGCCAGCAGTTCGGGTTCGACGCGCCGTGGTTCCGCCCCGGCCATCGGGGCCCCAGCGGAGGCGCTGACCGGCTCCTGGTCGTCGTGGGACAGCTCGGCGATGGCCTCGCTGCCCCCACCACGGCCGCCGCGGCGACGGCGACGCCCGCCGCCCTCTGCCGTGGGGCTGGCCACCTCGGCACGGGCTGAAGCCACCGACCGCACCAGGCCGGGGAGGCTGGCCAGGGGGAGCAAGGTATCGCGACCGGGCAGGGTGACGACATGACCGAGGCCACCGCAGCTGGGGCAGGCCCGACCGAAGAGCTCGTAGATGTTCTGACCCTGGCGCTTGCGGGTCAGTTCGACCAGGCCCAGTTCGGTGATCTGCGCGATCTGCGGCCGTGACTTGTCATCCCGCATGGCTGCGACGAAGTGCTCCAGCAGCAGGAGCTGATCCCGGCGCGACTCCATGTCGATGAAGTCGACGATGACCACCCCACCGATGTTGCGCAGCTTGAGCTGGCGGGCGATCTCCGTGGCTGCCTCGCAGTTGGTCCAGAGCACCGTCTCGCGGGCATTGGCCGAGCGGGTGAAGGAACCCGAGTTGACGTCAACCACCGTCAGGGCCTCGGTGGGTTCAATGATCACGTAGCCACCCGAAGGCAGATCCACCCGGGGCTTGAGGGCATCCCGGATGGCGGCGTGCACCTTGAAGTGCTCAAGCAGGTCGGTCGACTCGTCGTGGTGCTCGACGCTCAGGCTGCCCTGATCAGGTCCCAGGAACGCAAGCACCCGCGCGCGGGCCTCCTGGGAGTCCACCACGATGCGGATGACCTCGGGGTTGTAGAGGTCCCGCAGCACCCGGTGAACAAAATCTTCGTCGCGGTTCAACAGCACGGGCGGCTGGGCCGTCTCGGCGGCCTGCTGGATCGCCTCCCATTGGCGCAGCAGACCTTCGAGATCGTCGATGATCTGCTCTTCAGGCACCCCTTCGGCCTCGGTGCGCACCAGCAGGGCTGTGCCAGGGGGCTTGATCAGCACGGCAAGGGCCCGCAGGCGGTTTCGCTCGGCTTCGCCACCGATCCGCCGCGAGATGTTGACCCCCTGCCCATGGGGCTGAAGAATCAGGTAACGACCGGGCAGGGAGAGGTTGCCGGTGAGGCGGGGGCCCTTGGTGCCGGTGGGCTCCTTCATCACCTGAACAAGCACCTTCTGGCGGGGCTCGAGCAGCTCGGTGATTCCAGCGCCTCCCTTGCGCAGCCTCAGGGGCCCCAGATCGGTGATGTGGATGAAGCCATTTTTCTCGCTCTCACCGATGTTGACAAAAGCGGCATCAATACCGGGCAGAACATTTTCGACAGTACCGAGATAGACATCACCAATCTGATGGCGCCCCTGGGCAACGATGAGTTCGTCAACCCGTTCGTCGCTGATCACTGCGGCGATGCGCAGCTGCTCAGCGATCACAATCTGCTGTGGCATGGGCAGAGGTAACCCCTCACGGGATCACCGAAGATGGAGTGGAGGTTTGGAACGCCGATTCCGAGAGGGTCGGACGGCAGAAGGCTTGGGTGCAGCGAAGCACAAAATTGAATCGATCAGGCCGGACGTTGCCGCCAAGATCACAAGGATCCGCAAGCTCAACGTCATTGTCCTCGGGAGACCAGCTGCTCCCAAGAACAGTCAGGATCCGTGTGAACCTTGGATCCGGTGGCGGAGGGCAGCAGGGCGTTCGGCGGGATCCTTCGTCAATCGTTGGAGCTGCCGCAGCCCGACGGATCTTCCGTCACTTCTGAACGTTAGCACGCAAGCACCAGGGCCCTTCGGCGTTGCCGGCTCAGCTCCACAGGACAGCCCAGACGATCGGCCAGCAGATCGCGCAACTGATTCGGCTTGAGACTGCGGCCATTGCCCTGCACCGCACTCTCAAGCCCGAGGTCCACCCCATCGGGCCGCCACCCCAACCAGTGCAGATCCTGCAGCAGCGGTCGCAGATCGAGTTGCACCGCACGGCCGCTGGCATCCGAGCCCGACCAGGGCAAACGGTCGCAGCCCAGCAGTGCGCCGCAGGCCTCCTGCCAGGCCCTCTCGCCGGGGTCCTCTGCCACCGCCGCAAGCTGCAGACTCCAGTGGGCCGCTCGGATCTGCTGGGCCAGGGACGGTCCCCGCAGGGGCACCTCCCCGGCCTGCAGCAGAGCCAGCCCCTCGGGCAGCTGGTCTGCCAGCCGGCAACGGGCCTCCTCGGGGTCCACGGCCTCGGTGAAGATCAGATCGAGCCATTCGCCGTCCCCCTCCACCCCAAGGGGCAGGGCCAGGCCGATCTGCAGTCGCGGCAGGGGATGGAAGCCACCGCTGAAGCTGCAGGGGAGCCGCGAGCGGCGCAGGGCCCTCTCCAGCAGCCGCACCAGGTCGAGATGGCTGAACAGAGCCATGGCCCCGGTCTTGGCAAAGCGGAAGCGCAGGCGGCACACCTGCCCGGACGGCGGCCGCCGGGCTGGCGCCGGTGGCGGCGGCGGCGGCGGCGCCACCACCACGTTGTGGCCCAGGCCTTCACCGCAGACCCCGCACTGGCTGCAGGCATCAAATGAACAGTCGGGCACGACCGTGGCCGCCAGGGCCCGTTCCAGGTCCTCCGCCAGCCAGGCTTTCGAGACACCGGTGTCGATGTGGTCCCAAGGCAGTGGGGCCCCACAGCGGCGGCGGCGCTCCTCCGGCGGCAGGGACTGCAGGTCCACCCAGTTCCCCAGTTCAAGGTCCCGCATCTGGTGCCCCAGGCCGGCGACGTCGAGGGCCTGGCGCCAGGCGGCATGGGTGCGATCAATCGTGTCGAACCAGGCATCCATGCCGGCACCGGCCCGCCAGGCCGCTTCGATGACGGCAGCCAGGCGCCGGTCCCCCCGCCCGATCACGTTCTCGATCTCCGACAGTCGCACATCCGTGAAGTTGACTTTCAGCCCCCGCAGGGCGCTGCAGCGCTGGCGCAGCAGCTGCTGGCGCCGCCGCAGCTCGACCGTCGACACGGTGTGCCACTGGAAGGGAGTGTGGGGCTTGGGGGTGAAATTGCTGATGGTGAGGGTCAGCTGCAGCCGGCCGATCTCGGCCATGGACCGCTGCAGCCGCTCGACCGTGTCGCCGATGCCGATCACATCGGCATCGGTCTCTCCGGGCAGACCGATCATGAAATAGAGCTTGACCTTGCGCCACCCTTGCTCCATGGCGCTGCGGATGCCTCGCTCCAGATCGGTGTCACTGAGTCCTTTGTTGATGATGTCGCGCAGGCGCTGGCTGCCGGCCTCAGGAGCGAAGGTGAGACTGCCCTGGCGCGCACCGCCGAGAATGTGGCCGATGGTGGCGTCGAAACGGTCGATGCGCTGGCTGGGCAACGCCAGGCTGACGTTGTGATCCTGAAGCCGGTTGCGCAGCTCCATCCCCACCGCCGGCAGGGCGAGGTAGTCGCTGCAGCTGAGCGAGAGCAGCGAAAAATCGCTGTAGCCGGTGCGGTGCATCCCCTCCTCGACCGCGTCCACCACCTCGACGGGATCCACATCACGGGCGGGGCGGGTGAGCATGCCGGGCTGACAGAACCGGCAGCCCCGGGTGCAGCCACGGCGGATCTCGACCGTGAGCCGGTCGTGGACCGTTTCGACGTTGGGCACCAGGCCCATCGCGTAATACGGCATCGGCGCCGCGGTGCGACGGCGCACCGGATGGCGGCCCAGGGATGGCACATACACCCCGGGAACGGCGGCAAGGTCACGCAACAGCTCCACCCTGGAGAGGCCGGCCTGCAGTCCTTCCTCCATCACCAGACCGATCTCGGGCAGCAGCTCTTCGCCGTCGCCGAGGGCGACGAAATCCAGAAAGTCGGCATAGGGCTCAGGATTGCTGGTGGCGGTCTGCCCCCCCGCAAACACCAGGGGTCCATCGCGCCGCTCCGCGGCCCGCAGTGGCAGACCGGCCAGGTCGAGCATCTCGAGCAGGTTGGTGGCCCCCAGCTCGTAGCTGAGGCTGAAGCCGATCAGGTCGAAGGCCGCCAGCGGCCGCTGGCTTTCGACGGCGAACAGGGGCAGCTGCCGCTGGCGCAGGCGGGCGGCCAGGTCAGGCGCCGGCAGATAGGCCCTGTCGCAGAGCTGCCGAGGCTGCGCGTTGAGGATCGAATAGAGAATGATGTGGCCGGTGTTGCTGGCGCCGATCTCGTAGAGCTCTGGGTAGGCCAGCACCCAGCGCACCGTTGAGGCGTCCCACGGGCGCGGTTCGACACCGCGCTCGAGGCCGAGGTAGCGACCCGGTCGGCTGAGCCCTGCATCGATGAGCTCACCGACGGCCAGGGGCGGGGTGGACCGACGGTCGGTTGCTGGAAGGGGGAGCAGCATGGCCCTTCCTCGCGGCCTGTCGGGTCCAATCTAGGGATCGGCGGCAGGGGGGGCACCCAACCTGGAGGCCATGGCCCACAATGCCGCGACGGCGATCCGCGTCTCCAATGGTTCAGGTCAACGACCACTACCTCAAGCTCAAGGCGGGTTATCTGTTTCCCGAGATCGCCCGGCGGGTGAAGGCCTTCAGCGCTGCCGAGCCCGATGCAGCGCTGATCCGCCTGGGCATCGGTGATGTGACCGAACCCCTGCCCGCGGCCTGCGTCGCCGCGATGACTGAGGCCGTGGCGGCCATGGGTCGCCGCGACGGTTTCCACGGCTACGGCCCCGAGCAGGGCTATGGCTGGCTGCGGGAGGCGATCGCCCGCCACGACTTCCAGGCCCGCGGCTGCGACATCACTGCCGACGAGATCTTCGTCTCGGACGGGTCAAAATGCGACAGCAGCAACATCCTCGACATCCTCGGCCCCGACAACCGCATTGCTGTCACCGATCCGGTGTACCCGGTGTACGTGGACAGCAATGTCATGGCAGGTCGCACGGGCGAGGCCGGTGACAACGGCCGTTACGGCGGACTCACCTACCTGCCGCTGACGGCCGCCAACGGCTTTGAGGCCCCCCTGCCGTCGTCGCCGGTGGACCTGATCTACCTCTGCTTTCCCAACAACCCCACCGGCGCGGTGGCCAGTCGGCAGCAGCTGCAGCAGTGGGTCGACCATGCCCGGGCCCATGGGGCGCTGATCCTGTTCGATGCCGCCTACGAGGCCTTCATCCAGGATCCAGACCTGCCGCGGTCGATCTACGAAATCGAGGGGGCCCGCTCCTGCGCCATCGAGTTGCGCTCGTTCTCCAAGACCGCTGGCTTCACCGGTACCCGCTGCGCCTTCACCGTGGTGCCCCGTGGCCTCTGTGGCCGCACGGCAGCGGGCGAGGAGGTGGAACTCTGGGGCCTCTGGAACCGACGCCAGAGCACAAAGTTCAACGGCGTCAGCTACATCGTCCAACGGGGCGCCGAAGCCGTTTACTCAGAAGAGGGTCAACACCAGGTGCGGCAGCTGGTGGCCCATTACATGCAGAACGCCGCCATCATCCGCCGCGAACTTGCCGGCGCCGGACTGGAGGTGCATGGTGGCGAGCATGCCCCCTACGTCTGGGTCAAGACCCCCGATGGTCTCGATTCGTGGGGATTCTTCGACCGTCTGCTTCAGCAGGCGCATGTGGTCTGCACCCCGGGCAGCGGTTTTGGGGCAGCGGGTGAGGGCTATGTGCGGCTCTCGGCCTTCAACAGCCGCGCCAACGTCGAGGAGGCGATGGCGCGCGTCCGCGCCCTGGCCCCAGCCTGATTCCCTACGATGCCCCCCATGGACACGAGCACGGTCATCGATCGGGAGGTGCAGAGGGTGCGCAAGCCCTCCCCCCGTTACCGGGTGCTGCTGCACAACGACCCGGTCAACACGATGGAGTACGTGATCGCCACCCTGCGTCAGGTGGTGCCCCAGCTCAGTGAACAGGACGCCGTGGCGGTGATGCTCGAAGCCCACAACACCGGGGTGGGGCTGGTCATCGTCTGCGACCTTGAGCCCGCCGAGTTCTACAGCGAAAGTCTCAAGTCGAAGGGTCTCACCAGCACCATCGAGCCGGAGGAATGACGGCTGCCGGCCCCCGCTGGTGGGGCACATTGTTGCTGCTGCCCGCGCTGATGGCGGTGGGCTGGCTGCTGGTGCGGCCCCTGGGTCCTGTGCTGCCGGGCCTGAGGCTCGACCAACTGGATCTGCTGGGGAGCCTGGTGAGCTTTGGCCTGTTTTTGCTGGTGCTGCCGCAGCGCCTGCGGCGGGTGCTGGGCCAGGAACAGCCCTGGCGGATGCTGGGGGTGGCGGGTCCCGGGATGTCGGTGCTGTGGAGCTTCACCCGCGGCCTGGCGGTGGCCCTGCTGCTGCTGCTGATCGTGGGCGGTGGGCTGCTGCTGAGCGGCTCGGCCAGCCTGGGGCATGCCGCGACGGCCGGCCAGACCGTCAATGCCCTGGCCCTGCTGCTGGGGGTGGGGTTTGCCGAAGAACTGATCTTTCGCGGCTGGCTGCTGGAGGAACTGACGCGGCTGACGGATCGTCGCTGGGCCCTGGTGCTGCAGGCCCTTGCCTTTGCCCTGGTGCATCCCTGGATGACAGCCGACGGCTGGGGCCGTGGTCAACTGCTGGCCGGACTGGTGCTGCTTGGACTGGTGCTGGCCCTGCGCCGACGGGTTGACGGCGGCCTGCTGTGGGGCGCCGTTGGTCTCCACGGTGGCCTGGTGGGGGGATGGTTCCTGATCAGCCAGGCCCTGCTGGTGCTGCGACCTGGGGCGACGGCCTGGCTGAGCGGTCCGGGCCAGCCACCCAACCCGGTGGGCAGTGTGTGGGGGCTGGTGAGCCTGGTGGTTCTGGCTGCCGCCTGGGGGGTCAGCGGAAGGCGCGGGCCAGGGCCGGCCGGCCGCTGATCGGTGCGCTGAGGGCCTCCTCGAGAGGGGCGCAGCCGTAGTCGCGTTCCAGCAGAGCCATGACCGTACGGCCGAAATCGGCCGGATTGGCGGCAAAGGCCTCCAGACAGATGCGACCGAAGACGCTGCCCATCGGTTCGGGATTCCAGAGCAGCTGACGCGCAGTCCAGGGGAGCATGCTCATGGGGTCGTAACCGGGGCGGATCATCCCCTGGGCGAAGCCATACTCTTCGAGATGCGTGTGGGGCTGCAGGCCGATGAAGAAGATGGCCGGCTCCACCAGATCAGCGCCGAAAATCCGCTCCAGCTCACGGTGGTAGGCGACCGTCTGGCGGATGGTCTCGGGACGTTCGTCGATGACGTTGAACGAGTAGTTGACCGACACGTGACGGCGAAAACCCGCCCGGGCGAGCAGACGGCAGTTGTCGAGAACGGTGCGGAGGTTGTAGCCCATGCGCATGCGTCGCACGAGCTCCTGGGAACCGGAGGTGATGCCGATCTCGAAATAATCCATGCCCGTGGCCACCATCAGGTCGGCCAGCTCAGCGTCGATGTTGTCAGCACGGATGTAGGCCGCCCAGCGGATATCACGCAGTCCCGCCGCCTGGATGGCGCGCAGCAGATCCTTGGTGTCATCGATGTAGCGACGGGCCGGGATGAACTGGGCGTCGGTGAACCAGAAGGCCCTGACGCCGCGCTGGTACAGCTGACGCATCTCGGCCACAACCTCAGCGGCGGGGTTGACCCGCACCTGCTTGCCTTCCACGACCGTGTAGACGCAGTAGCAGCAGTTGTGGGGACAGCCGCGCTTGGTCTGAACGCCGACGTAGAAGTCGCCCGCGTCCAGATACCAATCCAGCTGGGGCCAGATGGCGGCGATGTGGTCGTAGTCGCAGGCAGTCTTGACGAAACCGGCTGGCTGTTCGTGGATCAGCCCTGGTCGGGGCTTGTCGCCGGCCCTGAAGCAACGCTCGGCCTGAATCGACTCGCCACGGATCAGACGTTCCAGCAAGGTCTCGCCTTCGCCCACCGAGACGATGGTTCCTGCAGGGAGGCGACGGCCCAGCTGTTCGTAGAACACACTCACGGCCCCACCCCCGACCACGGCCTCAGCCCCAGGGGTGAGCCAGCGGGCCCAGCGACGGCCGCGGCGGATGAGGCGCAGGTTGCGCCACAGCTCGCCATAGAACGATGCCATCAGGCGCAGGCCGCCGAGGGCGCCCCTCAGACGGCGCAGGGGATTGCTGGCGTAGAAGACCTCGAAGGAGTGCTGCAGAGGGTTGCCGCCACGACCATCCACCGGCGCGTAGATCTGGATGTCACGCCACGAGAAGACCAGCAGTGATGGCCTGAAGGCGGCAATGGTGCTGCGGAGCACCCGCTCCACATCGATGAGGGGGACTGCGGCGAGGTCAAGGATGCGCTGCTCGAGGCCCGGGAAGACCTTGTGCAGATGGTCAGCCAGGTAGACCGGCCCGATGGGGAAGATCGGGTTGCACGGCAGCCGGATCAGCAGGACACGCTGGTGTTGCACCGGAGCAGCAGGGCAGCGCCGACCTTAACAAGGCCCAACGGGGACCCGAGCCTGAGAAAGCCCGTCACACCCCGTGACAAACCCGCAAACATCCGTTACATTGCAAGGGCCGGTTATCCGGCCATTCATACGGGCTCTGCCCATTTCCCCCCTCGGACTCATGCAAACCACTCTTCAGCAGCGCTCCGGCGCTTCTGTGTGGAAC
>CAZWFG010000040.1:0-13783 GCA_964632245.1 uncultured Synechococcus sp.
GCCAATTGCTCCCCCAAGGGGGAGCTCCCGGCGAAGCCGGGTGAGGGGGTCAACGGCGATTCAGGCCCCGTAGAGCCTGTCGAACACCGCCGGCAGGCTGTCGGGCAGGCAGGGGCGGTGGCCCATCCAGCGGCTGATGTCGGAGACATTCATCGAGGGATACATCTTCCGGCCCAGTTCCAGCAGGCGGTCGGCGCGTTCCCAGTGGGGCGGGGTGTCGAGGCCCGCGATTTCCACGGTGCCCGCGAAGCGCATGCCCATCTCCATGGGAGTGGTGAAGACGCGGCGGCTCACCCAGTTGACCATGCGGTTCACGGTGAGGCCGGCGTTGGCGACGGTGACGTGGTAGCCGCGCTGGGTTTCCAGGGGCACCTTGTCGCCGACGCGCGCGGCGAGGGCCACCCGGGCACCGAGGCGGGCGACCTCTTCAACAATGGCCTTGCCGATGCCGCTGTTGCCACCGGTGACGATGATCACCTTGCCCTGCAGAAGGTTGGCAAGGCTCTGCTGGGCATAGGGGTTGGTCTGGGTCATGGCGGTCGGAGCGCGTCCACAGGCGGCGATCTCCCGCAAGCTAGACAGGGCCGCCCGGGCGGTCTGCGTTTGGCATCACATCGTGACTGTGCTGGAGCCCATCCCTAGGGTGTGGCCACCCGGGGGAAGCCTTTGCTGCGCACGTCCAGCGATCATTCCAGCGGCAACGCCCCTGAGGGCGCCACCGATCGACCTGGTCCGTCCATCCTCCGGGGCGCCATGCTGCTGGTGGCGGCTTTCCTGGCCAACACCCTGCAGAGCGCCTTCGGCAAGGCCGTCGGCAACGGCATGGACGCCGTGATGTTCACCTGGCTCACGTTTCTGCTGGCGCTCATCCTGCTGATCCCGCTGCTCCTGCTGCGGAGAGGGCGCGATCTGAAGACCCATGCCCTGACTCTGCATCTGCTGCGGGCCGGCACGGGCATGGGTGGCTTTCTGCTGTTCATCACAGCAGCACGGCTGGTCAATCTGGTGAATGCCAATGTGCTGCTCAACACAACCCCTCTGTTCATCCCCCTGCTGGCCTGGATCGTGCTCAAGCAGAGCATTCCGCGCAATCTCTGGATCGCCCTCGGCATTGGTTTCGCCGGCATGGTAATTGTGGTTCAGCCGAATGCAGATATTCTCGACAAGCCTGGAGACCTTCTCGGTCTTGCTGCAGGTCTGGTCTGCGCGGTGGAGTTTTTGACGGTGAAAGGCCTCAACCGCAGCGAATCCCCGATCACTCAACTGGCCTATTTCCTGAGCTTCGGCACGATCATCTCAACCTTGCTCATGGCTGGCCGATTCCATGCCATCAGCGTGGATCAGGGTCTGCTGGTGCTGGCCTCAGCGGTCTGCCTGCTGAGCTTTCAGTTCCTTCTCATTCAGGCCTACAAGTTCGCCGATCCCAGTGCTATCGGAGCCTTCCAATATGCTTCGGTGATCTTTGCAGGTCTGATCGGCTGGATCTGGTTTCAGGAAGTTCCCAATCTTGGGGTGGCTCTGGGAACACTGCTGATCTGCATCGGTGGCGCCTGCAGCATTCTCTGGCAGAAGCCCAGAAACAGCGAACCGTTGTCTTGACCATCTTGGCAGGCCCACCTCCATTCGGCCGGAGCTGGCCAGCCCGTGTCGCGGCAAGCCTCTCCCTCCTGCCACTGCTCATCTTTCCAGGGGCCCTGTGGGCCTCTGAAGATCCCCAACCGGGCACAGATCCGCCCCTGGACAAGGCCAGCATCAGCTATTCCTACATGCTGAATCTGGCGGCCAATCCCCTTGGCGGGATCGTGCCTGGCCAGACCAGTTATGCCGACAACCATCGACTCACCATCCAGCTGCCCCTGGGGCCCGCCGGTGACACGTTCAAGCCATCGCAGCTGGTCCTGGAGGCCTACCAACGCGGTGGCGTGGATCTATCCACCACAGCCATCGGCAACCAGTTCACCGTGCAGCAGCTGTACGGCGTCGAGACGGTGGCCTTTTATTCGATTCGAGTGCATGGAAAACTTCCGATCCTGGGGGGAAGTTACAAGCTGGGACGTTTCAGCAGTGGCGATGACTTTGCCACCTGGCCGTATTACAAGCTTGCCATGAACAATGCGATCGATGGTAATCCCCAGTCCTTGCCGGTGAACACGGGCTTCAGCAGTTTCCCCAATGCCGTCTGGGGAGCAATGGCGGATCTGGCGGTGGGCGATCGCAGCCAATTGCGGCTGGGAAGCTTTCAGGTCACTGACCCTGACGTGTTGCGGTATCACGGTTTCAACTGGGCGATCAAACCCGGCGATGGCCTGTTGCTGATCGGCCAGCTGGAGCATTGCGACAGCTGCCATGGGGTCGGCTGGCACAAGCAGGGACCGCAATCCGTGGTGGCGCAGGAGCCCTCCTATCCTCTGCACCGCCACAGGCTGGCGCTTGGGGGGTACTGGTCGTTGCACCGTCAGCCCAGCTTCAGCGGAACAGAGCCACCGCCGTCCACCTATGGGGCCTGGCTTCATGGCGATCTCACCCTGTGGCAACCGCGCATCGGTGGGCCTGCCACGGCTACCTGGGCCAGCATCACCAGTTCACCCCAGCCGGCAGTGGCGCGGCTGCCGTTGTTCTGGGCCCTCGGTCTGGTGCACTACGGCCTCCTTCCGAGCAGACCTCAGGATTCCGCCATGCTGGCGCTGTATCAGGGGTGTTTCAGCCCCAGCTACATGCGGAGCATCGGCGCACGCAACGGGTCAGGGGGCAGAGAGACGGTGCTGGAGCTCGGCTATCGCCACCACCTCGGCACCCATCTGTTCGTGCAGCCGAACCTCCAGCTGGTGGTCCATCCGTCGGGAGTGCCATCCATCCCGACGGCCCTGGTGCTGGGCCTGCAGGCGGGGATGCGTCTGTAGGTGGTCAGCGGCTCACCAGCTGGAGGCGATGCCCGTCAGGATCGGCCACCTGCAGAGCCCGTGCCCAGTCCGCGCCAAGGCAGCCCTGAAGATCGAGGATTCCTTCGCTGATCTGCCGTCCACCGCACTCCTCCAGTCGCGCCGCAATGCCGTCCAGATCATTCATCTCAAGACGGATCTGCCAGTGGCTCAGGTCCTGGGCGCCGAAGTCGGCCGGCTGGGGGCGGCCAGCCGCCGGCCTGCGGTAAGCGAGGGCCTCGATCCCCATGCCCTGGGGGGCGCGCCAGGCGCTGATCCCCACCTCGGTGTTCTCCAGCCCGTCAAGGCGGTCCTGCTCCGGTCCCCTGTTGGTGCCATCGCCGCCGCTGCGCAGACCCAGCAGCTCCCCGTAGAAGCAGGCCGTGCGCTCGGGGTCGGACACACCAATGGCGCTGTGGTCAATGCCCAGCACCGGCGCGGCGGCTGGCTGATGCCAGCGTTCATCGCCCTTGCGCGGGGGGAACTGCAGCAGCTCAAGCGGATGGCGCTGCGGATCGTGCAGCTTGAACGCCACGATGCCGGCGGCACCGGCGTTCCAGTCCGGCAGGCGCTGCGGGGCGCCGGTGGAGATGGGCTGCAACGCCCCGGCCGTGATCTGTTGCTGCAGGGCCGGCGCCACCGCGTCGATGTGCGGCACGACGAGGCAGATGTGCTGGAACCACAGATCGTTGCTGCGTGAATCGGCAGGCACGGCCCGGCCGGGGCGGTGAGGGCCGGGATCCAGCACCTCGGTCAGCTCCAGCCGCTCTTCACCGATCGCCAGGATCAGCCGTCGCAGCCTGGCGCCGTCCAGGCCGATCAACGAGCAATAAGCATCGGCGTTGTGCTCGCAGGCCGCCAGTCGCCGGCAGCCGAGCCAGCGTTCGTACCAGTCGGCCAGGCCATCGGCACCCATGCAGGTGAACCCGACGCTGTGGAGATGGGGCAGGTCCATGGATGCGCCTTGACCGGTTGAGCCTGGATCGTTCGGACCGTACCGGCACCCTCAGCGCCTGTCAGCTGGCCCGCACCAGCAGCACCACCACCGAACGGGGCTCAACCTCGTAGGCAGCCTCAGCCAGCGGTGGAGCCGCCCCCCAGTCGACGATGTCCTCCGGGCTGGGCAGGGCGGTGTCGATCCACCGATGCCAGCGGCCATCGGGCAACGTCGTGGGCGGCAGAAGGAACCGCAGGGGCTGCCACCAGGCATTCACGAGCAGGTGCAGGCGAAAGCGATGGTCGGTGCTGGTGTAGCAGAGCGCCAGTGAATGGGAATCAGGGCCCCAGTCAGGCTTGAACGGCTCCACGCCATGCCATTCGATGGCACAGCGCCGCAGCAGCTCGGTGAGCGACAGGTGGCTGTGATCGACGACAACATCGCGCCGATGGCGATAGGCGATCAGCTCCCTGGTGAACCGCAGCAAATCGGCCCGGCGCTCCACCAGGGCCCAGTCGAACCAGCTGATCGGGTTGTCCTGGCAGTAGGCATTGTTATTGCCCCGTTGGCTGCGAGCGACCTCATCACCCATCGCCAGCATGGGCGTGCCCGAGGCGAGCAGCAACAGACAAAGCGCATTGCGCATCTGGCGGTCCCTGAGGGCCAGCACCTGCGGATCATCCGTCTCGCCTTCTACACCACAGTTCCAGCTGGCATTGTCATCCGAACCGTCGCGGTTCGCTTCGCCATTGGCCTCGTTGTGTTTGTTGTTGTAGCTCACCCAGTCAGCCAGGGTGAACCCGTCATGGCAGGTGATGAAATTCACGCTCAGCTCCGCTTCCCTGCCACGCTGGCCATACACATCCGGACTGCCGATGAGCCGTTGGGCCGCGGCCCAGGCGTAGCCCGGATCCCCCTTGAGAAAATGGCGCAGGTCATCACGGAAGCGGCCATTCCATTCCTGCCAGCGCTCGCCGACGAAACGGCCCACCTCATAGAGCCCGGCCGCATCCCAGGCCTCGGCGATCAGCTTGGTGCCCGCCAGCACAGGATCGCTGTCAAGGTCGAGCAAAATCGGTGGCCTCGGTTCCGGATTGCCCTCCTCATCGCGAGAGAGAACGGCGGCCAGATCAAAACGGAAGCCATCGACATGAAACTGCTGCACCCAGTGGCGCAGGCTGTGGCGGATCAACCGCCGCACAACAGGATTGTTGGCATTGAAAGTGTTGCCGCAGCCCGTCACATCCAGATCCCGCAGATTGTCACCCTCCCCCTGGAGCAGGTAGTAGTCGTGGGGAGCCAGCCCGCGGTAAGAGAGGGTGGGCCCCGCCGACGGGCCGGCCACGCCCCCCTCGGCAGTGTGGTTGAACACCACATCAAGAATGACCTCGATGCCGGCACGGTGCAGGGCCTTCACCAGGTCCCGGAACTCATCGAGCACGCCGAGCGGGTCGGTGACGCTGGCGTACGCCGGGTGGGGGGCCAGCACAGAGATGGGCTGGTATCCCCAGTGGTTCACGAGCCCCGCGGGCGCGGCCTGGGGATCAAAGGCGAACACCGGCAGCAGTTCCACCGCCGTGACGCCCAGGTGCTGCAGATGCGGGATGGCCTCGATCAGACCGGCATAGGTGCCGGCGCGCTCCGGCACCACGCCGGAACTGGGGTCAACGGTGAAGCCGCGGACATGCAACTCGTAGATCACCGTCTCGCGGGCCGGCCGGGCCAGGGGACGGTCGCCTTCCCAGTCGTATTGGCTGAGGTCAGCCACCACACTCTTCATGGCCGCCGCCCAGCCGTCGTGGGGGTCCTGCCGCTGACCGCGCGGCCGGCTGTAGCCCCGCGGCACGGCAAGCGCTGGGGCGTAGGGATCGAGCAGCAGACAGTCGGGGTCGGCCGGCAGTCTGTAGCCGTAGAGCTGACCGGGCGCCACCCCCTGCAGCAGGCCGTGCCAGTAGGAACCGCTGCAGTGGTCTTCTCCGGTGAACACCACCACCGCCGCAGGCTGTGGATCGTCCACGGCATCGAACAGACACAACTCCACCCGATCACAGTCGCGGGCATGGAGACTGAAATTCACTGCGCCGGGGTGGCACGAAGGCCCGAGCGGTGCACTGAAGCCCGCGGCCAGGGTCAGAGAAGACGTGGTCATCGTCAGCCACCCATCAGGCACAAACCAATGGTGGCCAGACCCAGGGGTGCTGACTACGGTTCGGGGGCACAGCCCGTCTGGCCCGATGGACATCACCGTGATTGAACTGCTGGTGCCGGCAGCCCCATCCACTGCGGGCCAGGCGGCGCTGCTGGTGCTGCGCGTCTTCGTGGGCATCTGCTTCATCCGCCACGGCTGGCCCAAGCTGCGCAACCTCGGCACCTGGGCGGCAGCCATGAAGACACCCAAATGGCTCTGTTTTCTTTCCGCTGCCTCAATGTTCGGAGCCGGCATCGCTCTGCTGCCAGGTCTGCTGACCCCCCTGGCAGCGCTGGCGATCCTTGTGTCGATGGCCTACGCAACGGTGCTTGAAATCCTCTCGGGCTTTCCCTTCATTGCCCCAGATCCATATCAGATCCCAGCAGGTGATTACGCCGGTCCGATGGGCGTGGGTGAACCACCCAGCTGGGAGAAGGCCGCCATGTATGTGGTCATGTGCCTGGTCCTGATTGCCTGTGGCGGCGGCCTCTTTTCCGTGGACAATCTGCTGATGGCCGATCTTATCGATCTCGCCGAATCAAACTTCGGTTGAAGCCCGCTCTGCCCCAAATGCGTGCATCAGGGCATCACCCCAACTGTTGATGCCCTGGAGCACATGGTCAGGCGCTGAACCGACTGCTTTGGCGTGCTCACGCAGCAGCACGGTCTTGTCCAGCTGATGGCCGTGGGTGGCCGCCAGATCCACGATGTCATCAACACCAGCAGCGGCGTGGAGCTGACTACGGAGTGCCTCATCAGACGAAACAATGCTGCAGAAGGCCTCAAGTGACGCGACGGACATGGACAAGGGTTCACTGGCCCCCCAGTTGTAGCCAGGGGGGCGGGGCCAGCCCACAAACCATCAGAATCGAGAAGGCCCTTAGTCAACCGCGGCCAAGGCGATCGACCATGTGATCAGCCACTCGCAGGGCATTGGCGATGGCGGTGAGGGATGGGTTCACAGCCCCGATGCTGGGGAAGAAACTTGTGTCAACAACATAGAGGTTGTCAAGGTCGTGGGCCTTGCACATCAGATCAAGCACCGAACTTGCTGGATCCTCGCCAAAGCGACAGGTGCCGGCCTGATGGGCGACGGCCGCCAGACCCATGGCAGATCCGAAGTACACCTGCCGCTCAGCCAGATGCTGCTGCAGGTAGAGACGATCAAGCAATCCCTCCAGCCGAGCTCGCAGCTCCTTGGACGCCGCGACATTGGTGGGGGTGTAATTGAGCCTGATCTGCCCCTCCGCAGTCACCGTGACGCGGTTATCCGCCAGGGGAAGATCTTCGGTCTGGAGCCAGAAATCAAGGGCATGCTCTGCGATGCGGTCCATGCTCCAGGAGGGGGCCAGTGCCGTAAGCAGGGGCTTGTAGCCTTTCATCATCGCCCCATTGGTCTTGCCGGTCATCTGGATCTGCCCCATCGGGAAGGGGAAGGACTCATCACCGAAATACCAGTCGTTGATGGCCAGGGTCTTCTGAAACACCGTGGCATTGGGCTCATGCGCCAGGGCCACCAGCGCCTGACACTGGTGGTACATGTAATTGCGACCCACCTGATCTGAACTGTTGGCCAACCCACGGGGGTGGTGATCATTGGCAGACATCAGCAGCAGCCGGGCGGTGTTCGCCGCACCACAGCTGACCACCACCAGATCGCCGCTGAAGCGCAGCTCCTCACCATCACGCTGCACCACCACAGTGGTGACGGAACGGCCGCTGGCATCGGTCTCCAGGCGCCGTGCCTCGGCACGGGTGAGCAGCGTGAGGGTGGAGTCGGAGCGCCCAAGAGCCGGCCTGATTCCCATCACCTCGGCATCACCCTTGGCATGCACCAGGCAGGGGTAACCATCACAGCGGTTGCACTTGAGGCAGGCGCTGAAAGCCGGGTCTGCTTCGGTCAGATTCACCCCGGTGGGTGCATGGAAAGGGCGCAATCCCGCTGCCCTGAGATCGTCAGCGAGCCGCTGGATGCGTGGTTCATGGGCAATGGCTGGATACGGGAAGGGCGAACTGCGGAATGGTTCGATCGGATCCTCACCAGCCTGCCCGTGCACGTGGTACCAGTCTTCGGCACGGGCGTAGTAGGGCTCCAGATCGGCATACCGGATCGGCCAGGCCGGAGAGATGCCATCGACATGGGCCACAGCCTCAAAATCACGCTCACGCAGGCGGAAATGGGCAGCTCCATACATCTTGGTGGCACCACCAACGACGTAATGGCTGCCAGGCTGGAACGGCCGACCCTGGCCGTCAAACCAGACATCAGCGGAGACGTAGCGCTCCTTCTGGAACACCTCCACCGGATCCCAGTTCTGGGGCTCCCGCGGCAGCCAGTCGCCCCGCTCAAGCACAAGCACCTTCACACCAGCCTCAACCAGCGAACGGGCCAGAGTGCCACCGCCGGCACCACTGCCGATGATCACAACGTCAAAATGGTTGGTCATGGTGTGGGTCCTCAGGAGGTGGGGTAGCGGTTGAGCTGAGTGATCATCTTCAGGACCATGGCGGTCCAGCCGGTCTGATGACTGGCGCCTACGCCGGCACCATCATTGCCGTCAAAATACTCATTGAACTGAAGCAGGTCCCGCCAATGGGGATCCTGCTGGAACAGATCCACCGTCCCCAGAAAAGGACGGCGGCCAGATTCATCACGGCGAAACAGCGACACAAGACGACGCTCGAGTTCAAGGGAGGCTTCCCAGAGGTTGAGCCAGCGCCCGGATCCGGTTGGCACCTCAACCTTGAGGGAATCACCGTAATAGTGACCGAACTTCTGCAGTGCCTCAATCAAGAGGTAGTTGATGGGCATCCACACCGGACCCCGCCAGTTCGAGTTTCCGCCAAACATCGCCACGGGGCTGTCGGCAGGGGTATAGGCCAGGGTCTGGGAGTCTCCACCCTCCGTGAACGTGTAAGGATGCTCCTCATAGATGCGAGAGAGGGATCGGATGCCATAGGGCGAGAGAAACTCGTTTTCATCAAAAAGGTAACGGCAGATTCTCTCCAAGCGATCGCGGGGCACCAGAGACAACAACAGCCGGTCATCATTCCAGAGCCCAATGTTTCCGGCCATCCAGGTTGGCGAGATGCGCTCCCTGAAGTACCAGGCCATGGTCTTGCGAACATCCAGCGACGGCAGTCGCATCACCGTCTCCACATCAAAGCTGGCCACCGCCAGCAGGGGAATCAGCCCCGAAACCGATCGGGTGCGCAGATAGTCCCAGCTGCCGTCCGGACGCTTGATCACGTCGTAATAGAACCCATCCTGCTCATCCCAGTTGAGATAGGTGCGCTGGCTGGTGACCACCGTGTTCAACGTGACCGCCAACTGAACAAAGTCAAAGATGAAGCGCTCGCACAGATCGGCATATTCCACCTCCTGAACGCTCAGCTCGACCGCAATCTGCAGAAGATTAAGGCTCAGCATCGCCATCCAGGCCGTGCCATCGCACTGCTCGATGACGCTCCCATCAGCCAGAGGGAAACGCCGATCAAACACAGCAATGTTATCGAGACCCAGAAATCCACCTTCAAAGACGTTATCGCCAGAGCGATCATTGCGATTCGCCCACCAGCCATATTCAAGGATCAGCTTGCGCAGAGACGCCCGCAGAAAGCCGAAATCCCCATGCTCGCGTGCGCGCCGCTCGATCTGGAAGATTCTCAGGGCTGCCCAGGCACCGAGGGGAGGATTGGGGTCCGACAGGGCCCACTCGTAGGCAGGCGTCTGGGCGTTGGGGGCCGTGAAGCGAGGTGAACGCAGCAACATGCACTGCTCCTTGGCAGTGGCGGGGTCGACCTCCGCAAACGCCACCGCGTGGAACATCAGATCCCACTGGCAGAAATAGGGGTACTCCCAGCTGTCCGGCATGGCGATGACATGATCGGCATACAGGCGCTTCCAGTAGGCGTTCTGGGTCTGCCACCGCTGAGGCGGTGGCGACGGCCGTCCAGGATCGCCACTCAGCCAACGGATCACACTCCAGTGGTAATGCTTCTTGCACCAGAGCAGACCGCTGGCCGCCGACCGGAAGATGTGGGCATCCTGTTCGGGCAGTCCCTGGCCGATCACACCGAAGAACTGCAATGCCTCCTGCTCCCGTGCCGTCATCACATCAGAGAAGGAGTGATCAAAGGGATCTGCGGGCAGGGTGGCCGCGAGCCGCAGATCCACCACCCACTCCTCGTCCGGTGCCAGGGTGCGCTTGAGCCAGAGGGCCGCACGGGTGCCCTCGCCAGCCGGATTGACGGCCCCCTCCTCCGCATTGATGACCAGCCTGTGGAAGGCATCCCGCTGCCAAGGGGTGGCATTGGCAATGCCGTAGAGACGTTCGGTGTTGGTCTCGTTCTCGGTGAACAGCCACCGGCCCTGCTCCAGGCAGACCAGTCGATAGGAGCCCAGAGTTGGCAATGGATCGCAGACCACCCCCTGCCCATCCAGACGAATCGAGCGCCGGGCCAGGTCAGGATCGCCGTAGCCCCACGACCAGGTGTTGCGCAGCCACAGACTCGGCAACAGGTGCAGCGGGGCAGCATCCGGCCCCCGGTTGACGACACGGATGCGAATCAGCAGGTCGTTCCAGTCGGCCTTGGCGTACTCAACCACCACGTCGAAGTAGCGATGGTCATCAAAGATGCCGGTGTCGACGAGTTCGTACTCGGGCTCAAGGCGGCTGCGCCGGGCATTGCTGTCAAGCAGATCGCCATAGGGGAACAGCCCCTGGGGATATTTGTAGAGCCCCCGCATGAAGCTGTGGGTGGGGGTGTTGAGCAGATGGAAAAAATAGTCCTTGATATCTTCGCCATGGTTGCCCTCGCCGTTGCCCAGGCCAAAGGCCCGTTCCTTGAGGATCGGATCAACACCATTCCAGAGCGCAAGGCCAAAGCAGAGGCGACCCTGGTTGTCGCAGATGCCCAGCAGGCCATCCTCCCCCCAGCGGTAGGCGCGGGACCGGGCATGGTCATGGGGGAACGACGACCAGGCGTCACCATCGGCGGAGTAGTCCTCCCGCACGGTGCCCCACTGACGGTCGGAGAGGTAACTGCCCCACACATGCCAGGGAACCCCACCCCGGTCCCGTTCGGCAATGCGGCTGTGCTCACTGCTGGGGTGTCCCGACGTTGATGGCTGGGACGGATCTGCGGCTGTGGTCATGACCTGGCCCCGGCAAGGTGGTCACCCAGGCGCAGGGCAAGAGCGATGACGGTCAACCCCGGCCCCACCGCAGGACAGCTGGGGAAAACGCTGGCATCGGCGATGTAGAGGTTCTCCAGTTCATGGCAACGGCCGTTGCTGTCAACGACCGACGTGGTCGGATCATCCCCCATGCGGCAGGTGCCGCAGGCGTAGCCCATTACCTGGATGGGCGCCTCACCGCGGGGATGCACCGGCGCGGCCTGCAGCACCTGAACGAGCGGATCGGCCTCCACCGCCTTGAGCGTGTCGAGCCAGCGGTAGACGAGGCGGTCATGGGCCTCACGATTGTTCGCCAAATAGTTGATATGCAGTCGTTCGCCGTTGAGCCAGACCTTGTTGTGCCGGTCAGGGGCGACTGGGGTGCTGGCCCACCAGGCCAGCGAGCGGGAGGCCAGCTGGTCGAGACCGAACCCTGGCAGCAACCGGGTCACCAACGACAGCACCGGCGGCGACTCGGCGAAGAGGGGGTCCTGCAACACCCCGCCGGCCGACCGCACCTGGCCGAGGGGATAGCTGACGTTGCGATCGCCCCAGTAGAAGTCGTTGACCGCCCAGCTGCGGTCATATCGGCCGGTGTTGGCGACCGAGGTGAGCTGCAGGATCGACGTCAGCTGCGGCCGCATGAGATGGCGGCCCACCAGATCGGAACCATTGCCCAGGCCGCGCGGATGGCGATCGCTGACCGAGCGCAGCAGCAGGGCCGCCGTGTTGACGGCTCCGGCAGCCAGAACGATCTGATCCCCACGGAAGAGCCACTCCTGACCCCGCAGGCTGGCCTGAACGCCACTGACCCTGGTGCCGGCAGGGTTCACATGCAGCCGGGTGACGATGGCCTCGGTCTGCAACTGCAGCTGCGGATCGGCCACCGCCGTGGTGACACCAAAGACCTCGGCGTCACCACTGGGGTCGTCGGCCTGATCAGACCAACTGATCGGCAATCGATAGGGATGACAACCTGCCCGCTCGAGACCCTCGGCCACAGGGGTCAGAAAGGGTTCGATGGGACGGGGGGCCTGGGCGTAGGCCCCCTGGCGAGGGGGCTCGGTGGGGTCGGCCCCCACCGCTCCATGCACGCGGTAAAGGTGCTCGGCAACGTCGTACCAGGGGGCCAGATCCTGATAGGTCAGGGGCCAGGCCGGGGCGGTGCCTTCCTGCAGCGGATGTTCATGGAAGTCCCCCTCGCGCAGGCGCTCGAGCACCCCCCCCCAGATCTTGGTGTTGCCCCCCAGCGCGTAAATGGTCTGGGGGGGGAAAGGATCACCATCGGGACCCATCCATGTTTCCCGGGCTGGGTGGTAGCGATCCTTGCGAAACAGGTCGACGTCAGCCACGTTCTGGTCGACCAGGGGCAGCTGGCCGCCACGCTCGAGCAGCAGCACGCGACGGCCACGGCCGGCCATGCGTCCTGCCAGCGTGCCCCCTGCGGCACCGCTGCCGATGATGATGACGTCGTAATGGGTGTCGTCGATGATCATGGCGGCGGTTCGCTTGGGTCGTGATGAAGAAAACGAAGAGGCTCTGAAAAGCAGGCTCAACAGAGCGGTGGTCAGTGACGCTGCCAGACGTAAATGAGCAAGAAAAGAATGATCCAGATAACGTCAACAAAGTGCCAGAACAACGAGACTGAAGCCACACCGGCTTCGCCACCGTTGTAATTGCCTGGTCGGAACGAGCGCAGCAGCATCAGCCCCATGAGCAGAATACCTGTGATCACATGGAGCCCATGGAACCCAGTCAGCAGATAAAAGGTTGACCCGAACACACCACTGTCGAGACCGAAGGCAAGTTCAGACCATTCCACGTACTGCCCATACACGAAGTAGGCACCCATCAGCATGGTCAGCAGCCACCAGCCGCGGAAACTCCAGAGGGCACGCCGATGCAGGGCCTTTTCGGCCAGGACAGCCACAAGACTGCTGCTGACAAGAATGACGGTGTTGATCAGGGGCATGCGAACTTCAAGCCCCTCGACACCCTCGGGCAACCAGACCGGGGAGCTGAGCTTAAGAACGGTGAAACCCGCAAAAAACGCCAGGAAGATGATGCTTTCAGAGCAAAGAAAGATGATGAATCCTGTCAGGTTGTGGCCGCCATGGGAATGCTCGACGGTGGAAGCTGATGCGGCTGGGTGGGCGGGTGTCATCGGCTCAGGCCTCCTCAGAACGGGCAATGAAGCGGGCTTCGTCAGCCACGAGGGTGCCGCCGAGGCCATAGCCATACGGAGCAGAGATCACCGTGGGGACATCGTGCTCAAAGTTCTCTGCTGGGGGTGGTGAGGGCAGCAGCCACTCCAGACCGATGGCGTTCCAGGGATTGGCCGGCGCCCTGGGCCCCCGGGCCCAGGAACTGACCATGTTCAGGAGGAAGGGGATCATGGCGACGCCGAGCAGGAAAGCCCCAAGGCTGGCCAGCACATTGGCAAGGGCGAACTCAGGGTCGTAGGACGCCACACGCCTGGGCATGCCCATCAAACCTGCCCAATGCATCGGCAAGAAGTTGAGAGCACTGCCAATGAAGGTGAGCCAGAAGTGCAGCTGACC